>JAPYWO010000001.1 GCA_028276305.1 Candidatus Thermokryptus sp. | reverse complement strand
GATGCGATGTGCAAAGCTGCAAAAGTTACGCTCATCGGGAAAGAAGTAATTGGGGGTGGATATGTAACCGTAATGGTCCGCGGTGATGTCGGAGCAGTAAAAGCAGCAGTTGACGCCGGAGCAGCTGCAGCTCAACGCGTCGGCGAACTCGTCTCAGTCCATGTCATCCCAAGACCGCACGCCGATGTTGAACTAATTCTCCCGAAGCGACCGGAGGGAAAGTAAATTAAAAGGGTTTCAAACTATGATTGAATATGCACTCGGCTTAATAGAGACAAGAGGGCTTGTAGCTGCAATTGAAGCTGCTGATGCAGCTTGTAAAGCTGCTAATGTTAAACTCGTCGGGAAAGAATATATAGGCGGAGGTTATGTGACGATCAAAATAATCGGCGAGGTGGCAGCAGTAAAAGCAGCGGTTGACGCTGGGGCATCCGCAGCTCAACGCGTCGGCGAACTCGTCTCAGTCCATGTCATCCCAAGACCGATTGATGACCTTGAAATGCTCATTTATCCCGAAAAACCATCCGAAATCTCCGGTGGTGAAATCGCCGTTGACCCAGCTGAACTTCCCGAGGCACAATCACCGGAAGAACTTCGCTCCCAGCTTGAAAATTTAACCGTGATGAAACTACGCTCAATCGCAAGGAAAATTGAAGGAATAGGTCTATCGGGTCGCGAAATCTCAAAGGCAACGAAAGAGGAGTTAATTGAAAGAATTATCAAAGTGAAGTTCGGCTGAATTAGATGAAAAATTATGTCTCATTCCTTGTCTCCTTCTTCTTCGCATTTATTTTGTGGCTGATCGTCAATTTAAACGGAGAGTATGAAGAAAATTTCAAAGCTGAAATTTTAGTCAAAAACATCCCGCAAGAGAAAGCGCTCAAAAGCGATTATCCCGAAAGCATAAATCTAAAAGTCAAAGGGCAGGGTTGGAAAATCCTGCCTCTTTATTTTTTTTACCGCCCGAAAATTATAATTGACCTCGCAAACACTCAGAAGAATTTAAATATTCACCTTTTCAACAACCACCGCGTTATGTTCATACTTCCAAGGGGCGTCCAAGTAGTAAGCGTTGAACCAGAGACATTGAACATTGAACTTGATAAAAAAGCAACGAAGAAAGTTCCGATCGTGCTTGACTTTGAAATCAAAAAAAATGGATATGACTTCGCACATCCTCCGAGGTTAAACCCTGACAGCGTCACAATCACAGGAGCTGA
Source organism: Candidatus Thermokryptus sp. (assembly GCA_028276305.1). Taxonomy (GTDB): domain Bacteria; phylum Bacteroidota; class Ignavibacteria; order Kryptoniales; family Kryptoniaceae; genus Kryptonium. Next base: position 20,424 of record JAPYWO010000001.1, on the reverse strand, counting down.
ATCAATCCTTGAAAAAATACAAAACATCCAAACGGAAAAAATTATAATTGAAAAAACGCAAAAATATGAAATCGCAAAACTTCCACTTGTAAACCCAAATAAACGCTTAGTCACCTTAAGCGACGAAACAGTTGAAGTCATCTACTCAGTTGATCAAATCGCCGAGAGGGAATTCAATCTCCCAGTTCAAGTTATAAACTTGCCACAAGATAAAGAAGTTATCCTTTTCCCGCCCGAGATAAAAGTTGTGTTAAGAGGCGCCCTCTCATCGCTTGTTGAACTTGAATACAAACCCAACGAACAAGATAAGAACTTAAAAGCATTCGTTGATTACCGAGATGTAGTAAGCGATAAAACAGGTCTTGTAAAACCACAGGTGACAGTTCCGGAAAATTTGAAACTTATAAGCACAAGTCCCGAGGGTTTAAGCTATATTATAAGGCAAAAGTAATTTAAACCAGTGCTATGCAAGTTTTACTTTTTGCTTTTCTATTTCAACTTTTCCAAATCAGCGAACTTCCGAAAACAAGAGCGGAGATTTCAAACTTCACGGAGACATCAACATATTCCGATGTAATCACTTTTATTGACGGACTTTCCAAACAAAGCGAAATCATAAATTCAACCGTTTTTGGGAAAAGTTTTGAAGGCAGAGACCTTCCCCTTGTCATTTTATCAAAGCCGAAAATCACCAGCCCGCGGGAAGCTCATTCAAGTGGTAAATTGATAGTTTTACTTCTCGGGAACATACACGCAGGCGAAGTTGAAGGAAAGGAGGCGATTCTTCACACCATAAGAAAATTCCATAGCGATGAGAAATTCAAGAAACTTCTCAACGACCTCATCATCCTTGCGATCCCGATTTTAAATGCAGATGGAAATGAAAAAATAAGCCCAACAAATAGACCTCATCAAAATGGACCCATCGGTGGCGTCGGTATCAGAGAAAATTCTCAAGGGCTTGATTTGAACAGGGACTTCACGAAACTTGAAACGCCGGAGATAACATCGCTTGTGACAAATGTTTTTAACAAATGGAAACCGCATCTTTTAATTGATTGCCATACGACAAACGGCTCATATCACGGATACATTTTAACCTATGCGACAAATTTAAATCCCAATGCCGACGAGAGAATAACCTCATTTATCAGGGATGAACTTTTCCCGGAAATCACAGATAAAATGTTTAAAAAATATGGCTACATGACATTCTATTACGGAAATTTCATTGACCCACTTGACCCATCAAAAGGTTGGATCACATTTGATCACAGACCGAGGTTCGGGACCAATTACTTTGGTTTGACAAATCGTTTTTCAGTGTTAAGTGAAGCTTACGCATACGCCGATTTCAAGACAAGGATTGACGCTACGGAGAAATTCGTAGAGGAAATTTTAATGTTCGCATCAAAAAACTACAAAAAGATGCTGAAACTTATAAAACAAGTTGACAGAGAAACTTCAAGTGGAAAAGTTGATTCGCTCGGGATACGATTTCAAATCGCAGGGAAACCAGCCGAAATTTGGGGATATAGAACAATTGAATACATTGACTCATTGACCGGGGAGAAGAAAAGAAAGGTTAGCGACAAGATTGAACTCTTTAAAACAACAAACTTCGGCGAATTCAAAACCGTTGAAAAAAGAAATGTGCCAGATGCATATGTTTTCCCAGGGAAATTTGAGCTCGTAGCGGAGAAATTAAAGCAACACGGAATAAAGATAGAAAAAGTTAAAGGAAAATTTAAAGCGAAGGCAGATGTTTTCATCGTTGATAGTTTGAAGCGATCCGAAAGAAAATTTCAGGGGCATAATGAAACAAAACTTTTTGGTCGTTTTGAAGAAATGGAAGTTGAGATAGACAGCGGTTATTATTATGTTCAAACACAACAGGAAAAACTGGTTTTGATTTTCTATCTCCTTGAACCGGAAAGCGATGATGGTTTTGCAAATTGGAATTTTTTTGATGAGTTTTTAATTGCTGAATTAAAAGACAAAGGCAAGGCGATTTATCCGGTTTATAAAATCAAAAATAAATTTGGGAGGTAAAAATGAAAATAGTGCTGGTTTTTTCAATTGCAGTTACGATTTTGTTTCTGTTCAATTTTCCTTCAAACTTTTTTGAGCCAAAGATAAGTGCGACTTTTTCAATAGTTGCCTTTGACCCTGACGCAAGGGAAGTCGGTGTTGCGGTGCAGTCAAAATTCCCCAATGTCAGACCTATAGTCCCATGGGCAAAGGCGGAAGTCGGAGCCATAGCAACTCAAAGTTTCGCAAATGTCAGCTATGGACCCGTTGGACTTGCGCTACTTGAAAACGGTGCAACAGCTGAGCAAGCATTACAAATTTTGCTTCAAAACGATCCAAAGAAAGAAATAAGACAGGTTGGAATAGTTGATTTCAAGGGAAATTCAGCAAGTTGGACTGGAAACGAATGCTTTGATTGGGCTGGTGGAATAGTTGGCTATGGTGAGGGGAAAAAATACGGCGGAAAGGGTCAAATCATCACCGGAAGATATTACGCCGTTCAAGGGAATATACTTGTTGATCAAAGAACTGTTGAAGCGATGGCAAAAGCATTTGAAGAAACAAAGGGAACATTGGCGGACAAACTCGTCTCGGCTCTCGTCGCAGGTGGTAAAGCTGGGGGCGACAGAAGAGGTGAACAATCAGCAGCTTTGCTTGTCGTCAAAAAGGGCGCTGGATATGATAGCACCATGGATAACTACATTGACATAAGCATTTACGATCATCCAAAACCACTTGAAGAACTTCAACGACTTTACAATCTTCATAAACTTTACTTCTTCAAAAGCGACCCGAAGAACCTCGTGAAAATTGACGAAAAAATTTGTCGGGAACTTCAACAGATAATGAAAGACCGCGGATTTTACGATGGACCCGTCAACGGAATTTTTGATGCGAAAACAAAGAAAGCATTACAGGACTTCATGGGGTGGGAAAACTATGATGTGAGGATAAGAGAGGATGATTTGATTGATATTGAAGTTTTGCAGGATATAAGAAAAAATTATGAACAATGGAGGGCAAAACATGGCAAAAAATAAAGCACTTGCAATTATAACCTTGCTCGGTCTTGTAAGTTTATTCGCTGATGTAACTTATGAAGGGGCTCGCGGTGTAACCGGTCCATTTCTTTACACGCTTGGCGCTACAGCTGGACTTGTCGGATTGGTCAGCGGTGTTGGGGAATTGTTTGGCTATGGATTTCGCCTTGTCTCTGGATATGTCGCTGACAAAACAAGAAAATACTGGGCGATAACAATTTTGGGTTACTTCATAAATCTCGTCTCTGTGCCTTTGCTTGCTTTCGCTGGAAGATGGGAGATAGCTTCAATTTTAATTGTAGCAGAAAGATTTGGAAAAGCGATAAGGACGCCAGCAAGGGATACAATTTTGTCCTACGCTTCTTCAAAAATTGGCTTCGGAAAGGGATTCGGGCTTCACGAGGCGCTTGACCAAATTGGAGCAATTGCAGGACCCCTTATCGTTGCTGGTGCGATTTCAAAAAGCAAAAGTTATTCAAACGCATTTCTCATACTTGGAATTCCAGCTGCTATCTCCCTAATTTTCCTTTTAATCACTTCAGCAATTTATCCGAAACCGGAAAGACTTGAATCAGAAGATGATAAAACGCAAAATGCAAACCATTTCAGCAAAACCTTTTACCTTTATCTCCTCTTCACTGCCTTTACAATCTGTGGTTTCCCACATTTTCAAATTATATCTTTTCACCTCAAAAAAATCCAGCTCGTAAGCGACGAAATCATACCTCTTATGTTTGCCTTCGCCATGGGAGTTGATGCAATTGTAGCTTTGATAATCGGTCCGATTTTTGATCGTTTCAGATCAAATATCTTATTTTTAATTCCGCTCGTTTCAGCTCCAATTGTTGTTCTTGCGTTTGCGTTTAACAAAACACTTCCTGTGATGTTTTCAGTTTTTCTTTGGGGTTCAGCGATGGGACTTCAAGAGACAATTATGAAATCGGCAATTGCGGATATAATCCATCCCGAAAAAAGAGCCAGAGCATTTGGAATTTTCCACGGATTATATGGATTTGCTTGGTTTGCTGGAAGTTTTGTGATGGGTTTATTATACGAGGTTTCAATTTATCTACTTATAACATTTTCTCTCGTACTTCAAGCTCTTTCACTTATAACCTTTTTACAGCTCAAGCGGATCTAACCTGTATGATAAACTTATTTCCCGATGTCAGCTCTGAAGGTTCAACTAAGACAAAACCGCCGTGTAGTTCAATCAACATCTGGAAAACTTTTAAACCGAGAAGGTTATAGGGAGGTGTGAACTCAAAATTTGAAAGTGCGTATGGATTGAACAAAATTTTTGCGAACTCAAGCGGAAGTTTCTGCGCCTCGTCACGAACCACGACAAATACAAATCTTCCATCCTTGCCAGATCTTATCGTTTGAGTTATTGATATTGTTCCGCCCGAAGGCATCCCTTCCGAGATTGAATCAATGAAAATTTTAAATCCCGCCCTCAATAAGTTATCATCCCCTTGAATTATCGCCTCCCTTGCCAGGTTAAGTTCAAACTTCACACTTTCATATTTCCCCTTGACTTCCTCAATTAAATTTTTCAACAATGTGCTCAAATCAACAATTCTCATATCCATTTTTTCAACGCCGGCAACTATATCGTTTATAATGGTGTAATAATCCACGACCTCAAACCACTTTTTCAACTTCTTTAGGTCTTCTGAAATGCTCGCTTTAAATTCACCACTTATCCCCTCGCTCAATATCAAAATTTCCATCACTCCTTTAAGCGTTGAAAAAATCCTCTTTATCTCGTTTATAAAAAATTTCGCTGTGCTCGTTTGCGCTTTCTTCGCTTCAAGTTCAAGTATTTTCATCCTTAAAACTGACCTGACACGTGCGGTCAATTCAGCCAACTTTATCGGTTTGTAAAGATATTCAACCGCGCCAAGGTTAAAACCGCGTTCAAGGTTTTCTTCATCAACATACTGACCGGTAAGGATTATCACAGGTATATCTTTTGTTGAAGGGTTCTGTTTTAATTTAAATAAAGTTGTGAAGCCGTCCATAACAGGCATACTTATATCAAGCAAAATCAAATCCGGCTTTTTTTCCTGAGCAAGTGTAAACCCAACAAGACCATTTTCAGCCAATATGACATCATAACCTTCAAGTTCAAGTGCGTTTTTAAGGGTCTCCCTTAACTCCTTTTCATCATCAACCACAAGTATAGTCATAAGGTTAAGCTTTTTCTGTTTTAACTTCGTTTGTTTCCTCTTTTGCTTCTTCAATCACAAGTTTTTCTTCAAACTCTTTAACCTCCATCAAAAGACGCTCAATCCTCCTACAACCTTGCTCAATCGCTCTGATATCTCTTATCGTTTCATTATCGTAGGGGAAACGCCTCTCAATCCTTGCAGATGCGCTCAAAATTATAGTCAGCGGGTTATAAATCAAATCCCTAAGGGAGAAAGTAAAATCTTTGACCATTTTCAACTTAGCTATTTGCGTTTCATATTGCTTGATCTGTTCAAGCCGAAGTTTTTCCTCGCGGTGCTGTTGCTCTTTCAAATTGACAAGCTTCACGAAAAGATAAGACAAACCCCATATCCACAGAAGCGAATCAAAATGCGTAAATATATCCGAAAAAGACACGATACCTTCCCTGAGTTTTCTGAAAAGATCAAGCGTCGTGAAAAGATAGTAAAGATAAATTATCAAAGCAGAAAAAAGAGCGGGGTGTTTCAAGACGAAATCATCAACAAACTCACGCCAAATTTTCCTTATCATTATAACTACCTCCTACTTTTGTTTGCTCTTTTGCAAGCGGGATTTTAAGTATAAAACTCGTTCCTTCGCCCACTTTCGTCTTTACATCAATTTGGATATTATATTTCTCAGCCAATCTTCTCACAGTGGCAAGTCCAATACCGGTGCCAACTGGCTCACTTGTATCACTGCGGGTGTAAATCGTCGGCTTCGTCGTAAAGAACGAAAAGCACATCATTCATTTAAAATTTAACAATTTTTAAGAATTAGTCAAACCGGGGCTTTCAAAGTGTTCATTTTGAATTAAATTCATCGTTTTTTAATTTTGATAAAAAAATGTGGCAGAACCCATGACGAAAATCGTTGAGGTTAAAGGAATAAAAATTGGCGGTGGAAATCCAATCGTTGTGATAGCTGGTCCGTGCGTCGTTGAAAATTATGAAATCACCTATCAAACAGCAAAAAGGGCAAAGGAGATAACAACTGAGCTTGGAATGCCATTTATTTTTAAGTCAAGCTATAAAAAAGCAAACCGAACAAGTTTAAAGGGTTTTTCAACGATCGGGGAAAAGTTAGCTCTTGAAATTTTGGCGCAAATAAGAAAAGAACTTGATATCCCAGTTTTAACTGACATTCACTCCGAACCAGAGGCGGAAATGGCAGCTGAATATGTTGATGTCCTTCAAATACCCGCCTTCCTTTGCAGACAAACCGAACTTTTAATAGCTGCTGGAAGGACAGGAAAAGCAGTTAACATAAAAAAAGGTCAATTCATGGCTCCAGAAGATATGAAATACGCTGCTGAAAAGGTCGCCTCAACAGGAAATGAGAAAATTTTGCTTACAGAAAGAGGAACCACATTTGGTTATCACAACCTTGTCGTTGATATGCGTTCAATTCCAATAATGAGGTCAACTGGATACCCTGTTGTAATAGATGCAACTCACTCTTTACAGCTTCCAAGCATTGGGGAAAAATCAGGAGGTAGACCAGAATTCATTTTCCATATAGCAAGGGCAGCTGTTGCCGTGGGAGTTGACGCGATTTTCCTTGAGACACATCCAGAGCCGTCAAAAGCTCTGAGCGATTCAGCAAGTCAACTCAAACTGGACTTTTTATACGAACTCCTTTATCAGGTAAAACAGATTGATGAACTTGTGAAAAAGTTTGACGAATTCACAATAAATCAAGATGTGCGGTGAAGGTAAGGAAAAACGCACTTGAAAAAGCAAAGAAAGTTAAAATGATTTTGCTTGATGTTGACGGTGTCCTAACAGATGGAAGCATAATCTACTCTTCAAATTGTGGCGAGATCAAAGTTTTCAATGCCCAAGATGGCTATGGAATTGTCAGGGCGATTGAGCTTGGATTAAAAGTTGGCATTATAACTGGGCGTGAATCTGAGATAATAAAAAGAAGAGCAAATGAACTTGGGATATCTGATTTAATTCAAAATGCAATTGACAAGGTCAAACCTTTTGAAGAGCTATCAAAAAAATATGGATTTGACAAAGAGGAGTTTTGCTATGTTGGAGATGATATACTTGACATCCCGCTTTTAAAAATTGTTGGATTCAGCGCAGCTCCTTCAAACGCAAGGAGCGAGGTTAAAAGAATCGTTGATTATGTCGCATCATCTTCCGGAGGAAATGGCGCTGTAAGAGAAATAATTGACTTCATCCTGAAAGCGCAGAAAAAAATTTGAGTTCTTAAAATCCAAGATGCTTGAAAAGATAATAATCCGCGGGGCAAGGCAACACAATTTAAAAAACATAAATCTTGAAATCCCGAGGGAAAAATTAATCGTCATCACGGGTGTATCCGGTTCAGGGAAATCCTCACTTGCTTTTGACACCATCTACGCCGAGGGACAAAGAAGATATGTTGAATCGCTTTCATCTTATGCGAGACAATTTCTTGATATAATGGAAAAACCAGATGTTGATTTGATTGATGGTCTAAGTCCAGCCATTTCAATTGATCAAAAATCAGTAAGCCACAATCCGAGGTCAACGGTTGGAACGGTGACGGAAATTTACGATTATCTGCGTCTTCTCTTCGCAAGGGTAGGGGTTCAATTTTGTTACAACTGCGGGAAAAGGGTTCAAAAACAATCAACTGATCAAATCGTTGAAAACATCTTGAAAATAGGCAGTGGGAAAAGGATTGAAATTTTTGCGCCTGTCGTAAGAGGTAGAAAGGGTCATTACAGGGAACTATTTGAAAAGATATTAAAAGACGGATTTCTGAGAGTAAGGGTTGATGGGAAAGTGCTTGAGATAACCCCAGGGATGCAAGTTGACAGGTATAAAACGCACAACATTGAAATTTTAATAGACAAATTGACGGTTTCTGAAAGCGCGAAAAGAAGGATTTATGAGGCGGTTGAACTCGCTCTTGATTATGGGAATGATTCAATAATAGTCAACGATGGCTCTGAGGATTTATTCTTCAGCAAGCATCTCGCTTGCGTTGATTGTGGAATAAGTTATGAAGAACTTTCCCCGAATTCATTTTCTTTCAACTCACCCTATGGCGCTTGCCCCGAATGCGACGGGCTTGGTGAAAAATTGGAAATTGATGTGAAATTGGTCATCCCAGATAATTCAATCTCAATTTCAGATGGAGCCATCGCACCCTATGGGAAAGAAAGGGACACTTGGGAGTGGTCACTTTTAAAATCAGTCGCAAAAAAATACAAAATTGACCTAAACAAACCGATAAAGGAACTTTCAAAAGAACAATTGAACATTCTGCTCTACGGAGCTGGGGACGAAAAATTTCAGGTGAAATACACCTACTCAGATGGATATGTAGCGACATATTTACACAAATTTGAAGGCGTGATAAACAATTTAAAGCAACTATACTACAATACGACATCCGAAAGCATCCGTGAATGGGTGGAAGGTTTTATGAGAGCTCAGCCGTGTAAGTTATGCAATGGCAAGCGACTCAAAAAGTCATCGCTTGCGGTGAAACTCGTTGACGCCAAAACCGGTAAAAAAACCGGGATAGATGAGATCGTTGAGATGTCAATTAAATCAGCGTATGACTTCTTTGAGAACTTAAATCTTTCGGAGAGGGAATTTTTAATAGCGAATCAAATCCTTAAAGAGATAAAATCAAGGTTGAAATTTTTACTTGATGTCGGGCTTGACTACTTAACGCTTAACAGACCCGCGAGAACACTTTCTGGCGGTGAATCGCAACGGATTCGTCTTGCTACGCAAATTGGCTCACAACTTTCCGGTGTACTTTATGTCCTTGACGAACCAAGCATAGGATTACATCAAAGGGACAACCTGCGATTGATCCAGTCATTGAAAAATTTGAGAGACCTCGGGAATACCGTTATAGTCGTTGAACATGACAAAGAAACCATAGAAAACGCTGACTTCGTCATTGACCTTGGACCCGGGGCTGGTGAACATGGCGGATATGTCATAGCCATGGGAAAACCAAACGAACTTGACAACAACTCGTTAACAGCACAATATCTCAAGGGGGAAAGGAAAATTGAAATTCCAAAGAGAAGAAGAGAGGGAAACGGTAAGTATCTCATTTTGAGAGGAGCCCGTGGGAATAACTTGAAAAATATAGATGTGAAATTCCCGCTTGGAAAATTCATCTGCGTGACGGGCGTAAGTGGCTCTGGCAAATCAACATTGATAAATGAAACGCTTTATAGAATACTTGCGAAGCACTTTTACAATTCAACTGATGAACCGCTACCTTACACTTCAATTGAGGGAATTGAAAACATAGACAAGGTGATTGAGATAGATCAATCGCCAATTGGAAGAACTCCGCGCTCAAACCCAGCCACATACACCGGTGTTTTCACATTTATAAGAGAACTTTTCTCACAGCTTCCGGAATCCCGCCTTCGTGGTTATAAACCGGGCAGGTTCAGCTTTAATGTCAAGGGTGGTAGATGCGATGCTTGCGAGGGTTCAGGGGTAAAAAAGATAGAAATGCACTTCCTACCGGATGTTTATGTAACCTGTGATGTCTGCAAAGGAAAAAGATACAACAAGGAAACACTTGAAATTAAATACAGGGGGAAATCAATAAGCGATGTCCTTAACATGACCGTCAGCGAAGCGCTTGAATTCTTTAAGGATATCCCGAACATAAAAAGGAAACTTCAAACTCTCCATGATGTCGGACTTGGATACATAAAACTTGGTCAGCCAGCCACAACTTTATCAGGTGGTGAAGCACAAAGGGTTAAACTTGCAACAGAACTTTCAAAGGTCGCAACTGGAAAAACACTTTACATCCTTGACGAACCAACAACAGGACTTCACTTTGAAGATGTGAAAATGTTGCTTGATGTCCTGAACAAACTCGTTGATAAAGGCAACACAGTCATCGTGATTGAACATAACATTGAAGTTATTAAAGTTGCTGATTGGATAATTGACCTTGGTCCCGAAGGCGGTGATGATGGCGGTTATATCGTCGCCGAAGGAACTCCAGAGGAAATCGCCCTAACTCCAAAGTCCTATACAGGAAAATTCTTAAAGAAGGAACTCGGCATTTAAAATGAATCAATTATACCCTTAAGCCAAGGCATCACTTCAGTTATAAAGCTTGGACCATGATGTGCAAGGAAATCGTAAATCCCAGGGGTTATAAAAATCTTCCCTTCCTTCACTGCCTTGATATCCCCAAACCTTGCATTGAACATACTTAAAATCCTTTCTCTCTCCCTTCGCTTTGAAAACATCTTCGGCTCATAGATAATTAAATCGGGGTTCAATTCCTTAACTATTTCATCATCTGGTTTAAGCCATTCTGCGGGGAATTCGCCAAATACATTCACACCACCGAGAAGTTCAATCGCATCAGTTATATAACTATAAGCACCAAATGTCACAGGTCCTCCGAGGTCAATTTCAACATAAACCCTCGGTTTAACTTCCTTTCTCGCGCTTGAAATTAAATTGCCAAGCTCTGTTGTCAATTTTCTCTCAATTTCCCTCGCCTTTGAAAAATAGCCAGCGACAACCCCCACTTCAAAACAAGTAGCGATTATCTCAGAAACAGATGGCGGAAGACGAACCGGATAAACATTGAACTTATCGTTCAACTTCTCAATGAGTTCAAGTTGATACCCGGTCGTAGTGAAAATTATATCTGGCATAAGTTCCCTTAGCTTATCCTCCTTGAACGAGTTATAGCTTCCAACAATGTTTTTCTTTCTTGCTGATTCCGGTCTTACGCAATAAACGCTCACGCCGACGACGAAATCACCAAGCCCCATTTGAAAAAGTGCTTCCGTCACCGCAGGGCTGAAACTTATTATCCTTTCACATCTATCGGGGAGAAGAAGCTCTTTATGTGTCAACTCGCAATAGACCTTCCTCAAACATTTACCTGATTTTTATTTCCTTCCTTTCCCTCTTATCAAAAACCGAAATCTTTCCGTCCGCATATCTTTCAACTAACTCATAAGCCATTCTGAAATCACGCCCAACATCGCCTGGGTCGTGCGCATCGGAACCAAGTGTAACCGGAATACCATATTCCTTCACAAGTTCAAGTATCTTAAATGATGGATAAATTTCCGAAACCTTATGTCTTAACCCCGATGTGTTAATCTCCACGCACAAACCATTTCGCTTTATCATAGAAAAAATCTCCCTGATCAAATCTTCAAAATCATCGTTCGCCTTATGCCCGAACTTCTTTATCATATCAAAATGACCAATCACATCAAACAACCCCGAACTAACAAGCTTCTTCATAATTTGATAATAACTTTCATACACAGCGTTGACATCCTGCCCCTCCCATCTCCAAGATTGCTTGTGGCTTGCTATGTTCCATTCACCGATGAAGTGAATAGAACCGATGACATAGTCAAAATCCCCATGCCTAATAAAATCGCTTATGAAGTCAATTTCACTCTCAATGAACTCCGCCTCAATCCCAAACCTGATTTTAATTTTATCCCCAAACTCCCCAACGACTTCTCGGTACCAGCTTCTGTAAATTTCAAATTCCTCAATCTTCATTCTATGGTCAGGGTCAAAATCACCAGGCAAAGGCATATGATCAGAAAGCCCTATCTCGGATAGATTTTTTGAAATCGCACTTAAAACATAATCCCTCGGTTCACCCTTTGCGTGATTGCAAAGTTTTGTATGAGTGTGGTAATCTATCACTGCGCTCAAAATACTTTCTTTCCGATATATGAACTTACAAGATCAAGAAATTCGGATGCCCGTTTAGCCGATATACTACCTTTCTTAAAAGCAACTCTTATTGTCTCAATCGCAATCGACGAATAAAGCGGAAGGATTTCCGGGAACTTACTTTTCAATTCCTCAAGATGCAATTTCACGGTCTCAATGTCACCCCTTTCAATTGGTCCAGTTAGCGCCTTTATCGGTCCAAATTCACCGGCATTTTTTAACGATGCATCAATCAAAGGAAATAAAAATTTATGGTCAAAACCCATACCAGCTTTTTCAAAAATTTCATCAACTGCATTTAATAAAGACACCAAATAATTTGAAGCGAAAACACAAGCGACATGATAAAGAACCTTTTGCGATTTCTCCATCAAAACTATGTTCTTATCAAAGCCGTAAAAAATCCACCTTGTTATGTCATAAATTCTCTCGCTACCCTCAAGCGTGAACCTTATTTTCTTTATTTCATCCAAAGAATGGTCAAAATGGGAAACAGAATAAATTGGATGCAAGGAGCCAACCTCAGCCCCTTGCTCCCTAATTTTATAAAGGACATCGCTTGACATAACCCCAGAAGTATGATAAACGACGAGATTTTTAAAGTTCAAGTTTTTTAATTCCGAGATTTCACAAGCGACACTTTCAATTGCTGAATCTGGCGTTGTTATAAACACAACTTCAACACTTCCTGGCAAATCACCGATAAATTTCCCGGAAAATTCAACTTTAATTCTTTCTTGAAACCTCTTCAACGATTCATCGCTTCTGCTGATAACAGCTACAATTCTGTGTCCGATTATCTCAGATAAAAATTTCCCGATCAAAGTCCCAACTCTTCCAGCACCTACAATCGCTATGTTGAAGACCTTGAAAGTCAATTCACACCAACCTGTTTAAATAAGACAGCTGAAAGATAACCCACAACGCCGGTTTTATCGCCTGTGACATCGCCAGAGTTGCAATAATGGAGAACTTCCGACTTATTTGCGCCGAGTTTTTTAGCTGCGCTCATAACTGCAACTGTTGGTCCACCACCGCACGCTTCACATCTTTGCTGTTCAAGGTCGTCCATAAGTTTCTCGGGACTAAATTCTGCAACATCATCAATCACGATCTTATCAAACTTCAATGCGATATCGTAAGGATAATAATGCGATAGATCTGTGCTCGCAACGAGAAGGACATTTCTATCTTTCAAGACCTCCCCAAGTATATCGCCAAGCCGAAAACAATAATCCGCTTTTTGATCACCCATAACAATTGGAATTAGTTTAAAATATCCAAGCGACTTTTGAAGAAATGGCAAATGGACTTCTATGGCGTGTTCTTGTCTGTGCCCGTAAGGTGAAAATTCAATCAAACCATTGCCCCTTTCAACTATCAATTCGGCTAAATCAACATCAATTTCTATCTCCCCGAGTGGTGTTCTGTATGCCCTTCCATCATAAACCGAAATGCCATCAAAATATTCCCTATGACTTGGCGAAACAACGACAACAGTATCAAAACTTTTACCACGAAGCAAAGAATAAGCAACAGCGGCTGTTTGACCCGAATACATATAGCCCGCGTGAGGTGCTATTATACCTTTGATTTCACCGTTGATTTTCTTATCACCTACTATATCAACTGACCTTTCAAACATCTTTTCAATTTCTGCGTTTAAAATTGATGGGACATCCGGGTAAAATAATCCTGCAACAGCTGGGGGTCTGACTTTTTCTTTGATCATAATTTTTCGCTCATTTTTTGTTTGAAATCGCTCTCTTTGAAAATTATCGCAGAGAAGATATAAATTTCCGTCCCTTCGCTTTTCCAACAATCCGGAGGTAAGCCCGCCTTCAAACATGTGTGCTCAAGGAATTCATCTCTTGTTAAGTTATGCTCAATTGCGACCTGCGGTAGAAGAAGCCCACGCCTCCATCCCTTCTTTATCATTATCCCGTGCTCACCAATTTTTATCTCGTCAACCGACTTAACAGGTTTCAATGGCGACAAAACCGAAATCTCAATTTCAAGATTTTCAAGCTCATACGGTTCAACGGGTGGGAATCGCGGGTCTTCAAGAGCTGCTTTTGCTGCGACTTCGTTGACTGTCTCAGCGAGCGGTTTGACCGCCTCAACATATCCAATACAACCACGCAAATTATCGTTAATTGTTATCGTCACGAAAGCACCACATGGCGTCTTCAAATTTTCAGTGCTCGGCACAACTTCCGGAAGTTCTTCCCCATTTACGACGCTTGTTATTGATCGGCGGGCAATCCGCAAAAGCTCAATTTTCTCTTCATCGGTGAGGTTCATCGGACTCTCAAAATTAAATTTTCCAACAATAAACTAATTAAAATTACAAAATTTTTCAAGTCCAACAAACATCACCTCAAAATGAAAACACGATAACCACCAAACGCCGAAAGAACCTCATCCTCATCCCTTATCTCATCAAAAAAGCCAAATACAGTTGAACCACTCCCCGACATAAGCGAGAACAAAGCCCCAAGCTCATAAAGTTTTGCCTTTACCTTCCCTACCTCGGGATAATGCGAAAAAACAAGCTCTTCAAAATCGTTCTCAATCTCCATCCTCAAATTTTCAGGTGAATTGATATATTGAATGAAAATTTCCTTCAAACTTCTCTTTCCAGCATGGTCTCGCAGTTTCAAATTTCCATAAGCCCAGGCGGTTGAGATTTTTATATTCGGATACACTAAAACAATTTTATAAGGAAAATCAACTTGTAGCTGTTCAATCATCTCACCACGACCTGTGGCATAAGCCGTCCCACCACGTATGAAGAAAGGAACATCGGAGCCGATCAATCCAGCAAGCTCGCAGAGGAAATCCTCATCAGCTCCTGTTTCAAACAAAATGTTAAGTGCTTTCAAAACACCAGCAGCATCACTACTTCCACCCCCAAGCCCAGCTCCAACTGGAATTACCTTCTTCAAAAAAATCCTCACCCCAGAATGTATCCCAAAACTTTCAATAAAAATCCTCGCTGACCTCAAACATAAATTTTCAAAATCCAACGGGACTTCGCTTGAATCCGTCTCAAACTCAATCCTATGTGAAATTTCAACTTCAATCTCATCAAAAAGCTTGACCTCGTGAAAAATCGTCTCAATATCGTGATACCCGTCCGGGCGTTTTCTCAGAACCCTCAAACCGATATTTATCTTCGCGGGCGATAAAACCTTGACACTTTCCATCTCTCAAACACCCCATTTTATATCATCAACGCCTTCAATTTTGTTCGCATATCTTGCAAGGACAAAAAATAAATCAGAAAGGCGATTTACAAAGGGGATTACTTTTTCATTTATCTTTTCAACTTCGGAAAGTGAGATTATTCTCCTTTCGGCTCTTCTACAAACAGCTCTCGCGAGGTGCAAAACGGATGAGAGTAAAACCCCACCCGGAAGTATAAAATTTTTTAACGGTTCAAGTTCTGCTTCCAACTCATCAATAAAATTCTCAACAAGTTTAATATCTTCATCCCCTATCCTTTTCAACTTTGGGCTCTTAACATCAAAAGGCGTAGCAAGGTCAGCTCCAAGCGTAAACAAAAGATTTTGAACTGTTTGAATTATCTTATTTATCTTCTCATCCTTTGAAACAGCTCTCACAATACCAAGCACAGCGTTAAGTTCATCAACCGTCCCGTAAGCTTCAACTCTAACATTGTTTTTCTTCACTCTTACTCCACCAAACAATGAGGTTGTGCCATCATCACCTGTGCGCGTGTAGATTTTCATCAAAACTTTCAACCAATTTTATTATCTCAATTAACTTGTTCGCCTTATCAACATAACCATTGTTTCTATAAGCGAGAACGAGATTTCCAAACATCCTTTTCACCACTTCCTTTGCGGTTGCCCGCCTAAAGTAATCATCTTTTGGAACATACCCGAGTTGAGAAAGCAACCTTTCGCATTCCGACCTTGACATCAACCTCCCACCGTTAAATGGATCAATGAAAATTTCAAAACCGTTTGACTCATACTTTACGATGAAATGCCCTGGCATTCCAATCCCATAAACAGGCAGGTTAATCCTCTTGCCAACAAGAATGTAAACAAGCGATAATGTGATCGGTATGCCTATCTTTCTGTCAATGACACGATTTATGTAAGAGTTATCCGGCTCATAATAATTTTCAAAATTGCCTCTGAAACCTTTCTCAAAAAAGAAAAACCTATTCACAGCTTCAATCACATCAAGCGTATCTTCCTTTGTATAAAGTCGCTTTTTCAAATCAACAGCCATAAGGTCAAGAATCTCAGAATAACTCTTAAAATTCACATCCGGATACGCAAACTTTGCGACAAGAAAAGCACCTTGTTCAAAATCTTCACCATCATTTTTAAAATAATCCACAACCGCATCAATGTATCCTTTATAGCGCAACGAATCAATAACTTCATCAAGTAAAACCTTCAACCTCGGATTTGCATTTTCTCTGTACTTGCTTATCAACGGGGCATGGCTAGGGTCAAGACACATCAATTTTTCATAAGCCGTTCTTGCGACAAAAGAATCTTCATCGTCAAGGAGTTTTATAAGCGAAACTATGTATCTTTCAGAGCTCAAAGATAATGTTTCGTCAATTCATTTTTAAGATATTCAAAAGCTTCAACTGGCGTATCAACAAATTTAAAAAGTTTCAAATCATCTTTATCAATGACACCATGTTCAACCATCGCATCAAAATTTATGATTTTACGCCAATACTCAGTACCGTAAACTAAAACAAGAAGTTTTTTCTTTATCTTGCCAGTTTGAAGAAGCGTCAAAACCTCAAATAATTCATCAAGCGTTCCATATCCGCCGGGGAAAATAACAAGCGCCTTTGCAAGATAAACAAACCAAAATTTTCTCATAAAGAAATAATGAAACTCAAAGATCAATTCATTCGTGATATACGGGTTTGGCTTTTGCTCGTAGGGCAAACTTATGTTAAGTCCTATACTTATACCCTTTGCCTTTGCTGCTCCCCTATTTGCTGCTTCCATAATCCCTGGACCACCGCCAGAACAAACCACAAAACGCCGACCGTTTGCATCGCCAAGCCCTTTTGACCACTCAGTTATCAATCTGGCAAGTTCAACAGCGTCTTCATAATATCTTGACATATAAAGTTCAACCTCCGCTTTCTTTCTCTCTTCAAGCAACGACTGAGGAACATCCTTTCCCTTTGTTTCAAATTCTTTTATCCTGTTTTCAATCTCTTTAAGTTTTGCTCTCACCTCTTTCATCGGTTTCGTCCTTGCCGAACCAAAGAAAACAATCGTATCAACAATTTGATATCTCTTAAACCTTGAGAGTGGCTCAAGATACTCAGCCAAAATCCTCAAAGCCCTTGCATCAGGGCTGTTCAGAAACTTTAAATTTTTATACGCCTTGATCGGTTGTTTGTTTGAACTTAATGCTTCCTTGATTTCCTCTTTTGCCATCTCGTTCAAATTTTTGTTTATCATAAAATTGACCTTCCACCGTCAACAGCTATAACTTGACCAGTTATGTAATCCCCTTTCGTCGCCAAAAAAACAACGACATCAGTTATATCTGACGGCTTGCCGTATCTTTTAAGCGGAATTTTACGCTCGGGTATATGCTTTATTTCGCCCGTTTCTTCACCTGGAATTATTATAGTCCCTGGGGCAATTGCGTTAACAGTGATATAAGGTGCAAGTGCCTTTGCCATCGCCTTCGTCAACATTATCAAACCCGCCTTAGCAACATTATATGCGATGTGCTCCGTCCAAACCTGTAAACCACCAAGCGAAGCGATGTTTATAATCTTCCCTTTCTTCCTTTCTAACATATACTTAACAACTTCCCTTGAACAAAGAAATTGACCTTTCAAATTAGTATCAATCACACGATCCCACAACTCATCCGTTATCTCCCAAAATTTAACTGGCTTTGGGAAAATTGCTGCATTATTCACAAGGACATCTATTTGACCAAATTTTTCAATCGCCTTTTCAACCATCTTCCTGACTTGCCTGCTGTTGGTTATATCCGCCTTTATGGCTATCGCCTCACGACCGAATTCTTCTACCTTTCGCAGTGTTTTTTTCGCTTCATCCTTTGACTGATTATAATTCACAACTATATCAAACCCAGCTTCAGCTAAAGCAATCGCAATCTGACGCCCGAGCCGTCTCCCAGAACCAGTAACAAGCGCAACTTTCTTTTCCATCCTCTTAAAAAATTTTCTTTAAAATTTCCCTAAAAGAATCTCAACAAGCTTTTCAAGATAAAACTTGTCCGTCTCGTCAAAATTATCCAATTCATAACTGTCAATGTCAAGAACTCCAAGAACCTCTCCATCCTTTATTATCGGGACAACAATCTCCGACCTTGAATCAGGGTCGCAATAAATATGCCCAGGGAATTCCTCCACATCCGGGACGATAATCGTCTCTTTCTTTAAAACTGCTGTCCCACAAACGCCACTTCCAATTTTAATCCTCGTACACGCAAGTTTTCCCTGGAACGGTCCAAGGACAAGCTCCCCTCCTTTCATCAAATAAAAACCCACCCAGGAGAAAGACGGAAAAGCTTGTTTCAATGCAGATGTCACATTGGCAAGGTTTGCAATTAAATCGCTCTCATCCTCAATAAGTGATTTTATCTGAGGTAAAAGTTCAGAATATATTTCGTCCTTTGTCTGCCCTTTTACAATTATCTGTTCCATGCTGATTCATTTCTTTGTTTTAAACCGAAAACGGAGGTAAGATTACAACCGCATCATATTTATCGCCTCCAAACTCAATCTTAACTTTCTCCCCTTGAACTGCAAACTTTACCTTCAAATATCCCAAAGCGATATACTTTTGAAAACCGTACGAATACACAACGCTTGTCACCTTTCCAACCTCTTCATCATCTGAAAAAACGATCGCATCTTTGTCAAATTTTAACTTTCCTTTCTTATCTTCAATCATAAAGCCAACAAGGCGTTTCTGCAACTTATTATATGAATCAATCCTTGCCAGAACTTCCTGCCCGATGTAACATCCCTTTGAAAAACTGACGAATTTGATCAGGTTTGCTTCAAGAGGATTGTAATCCCTGGTTATCTCCCTTCCGAAAGATGGAATACCGGCTTCAACCCTTAACACATTAAAAACCTCGTGTCCAACCGCCGTTAAACCTTTACTTCGCAACAACCTCCAAATCGCAACAGCGTCATCTTTTCTGCAAACGACATCATATCCCAAAGTTGAAAATCCATTAACCCTCACTATGAAAACTTCATTTCCAACTATAAAACCACGGACGAAGTTATAAAGAGGCATCTTTGAAATGTCAAGGAAATGCTTGTGATCAACTTTAAATTCAGAGGAGATAACTTCATTCACACCATATCCGTAGATGGAGATGACGACATAATCGTCGGTTATGTCTTCGTATTTTACATCGTCCATAATTATCAATTTGTCAAACCAAGATTTAACATCTTCAGCCGACCCGGGGCTTAAAAATAAAATCGCTTCTTGATGACCATTTTCAACCTTCAAAAGGCAAAGGTTGACGACATCAATCATCTTACCTTTCTCATCTGTTAAGACAGTGACAGCCCCTGTCCCTGGTGTTAATCCCCTTAAATCGTTTGTTGAAATTCTATTCATAAAATCAATTACATCCTTACCCCAAAGACGTAACTTCCCAACATTAGCCCTATCAATCATTATGCTTGATGTTTTAGCGGATTTATATTCCTCAATCGGATTCACATAATGTTTTGGCATCATCCAACCGAAATAATCGCCGAAAACCGCTCCAAGGTCAAGGTGTATTTCATATAAAGGCGACTTTTTCACAAAGCGAAACTTTTGTTTTAAGATTTAGAGAAAAATAACAATTTTGAGAAATTCAGTCAAATTACAGATTCTCAAGGATAAAATTCGTTATAAGCGTAAAAAGATGATACCTTGTGTCACGCCCAGCGATGCTATGGTCCTTGTTTGGATAGAACATCGTCCAAAATTGTTTTCCTGCTTTTTGTAACTTATCAACAAGTTGTATTGTGTTTTGCCAATGAACATTATCATCTGTTGTCCCGTGAATGACGAGATATTTCCCCTTTAAACCATCAACATACTTTAAAACCGAACTATTCTCGTATCCCTCTGGATTTAATTCCGGGGTTTGCATATACCTTTCGGTGTAAATGGTATCGTAAAGTCGCCAAGTCGTAACAGGAGCTACCGCAACCGCAAGCTTAAAAATATCGCCAAACTTAAATAGCGTTAAACTTGACATATAACCACCGTAGCTCCAACCCCAGATTCCTATGCGAGTGCTATCAACAAACCTGTATTTTCTCACAAGGTAAAGAGCTGCTTCTGCTTGATCTTTTGACTCATAATAGCCCAAATTTTTGTAAATCACATCTTTAAACGCTTTACCTC
>JAPYWO010000136.1 GCA_028276305.1 Candidatus Thermokryptus sp. | reverse complement strand
TTCAATTCGTTGAGCTTTATCCTTGGATAAAGACGCTTGACATTTCTTATAAAGTTGGGATTGATGGCATTTCACTTTTGCTTTTGGCTTTGACGACTTTCCTGACCCCGGTTGGGCTTCTTGCGACTTGGGGCTCGGTGGAGAAAAGAGTTAAAGGTTATGTGATTATGTTTTTGCTTCTTGAAACAGGGATGAACGGCGTATTTTGTGCGCTTGATATGTTCCTTTTTTATGTTTTTTGGGAGATGATGTTAATTCCAATGTATTTTATCATCGGAATTTGGGGCGGTGAAAATAGAATTTATGCTGCGATTAAATTTGTGATTTATACAATGGTTGGAAGTTTGTTGATGCTTGTAGCTATAATTGCGCTTGGGAATTATGCAAGTCAATTGACAGGTCAATTCACGGCAAACCTTGAAAAGCTTTACGAGATCGCTCCGAAAATTCCCTTGAAAGCGCAAGCTTTGATGTTCCTCGCTTTCACTTTGAGCTTCGCTATAAAAGTACCTCTTTTTCCATTTCACACATGGCTACCGGATGCACATGTTGAAGCACCGACTGCTGGAAGCGTAATCCTTGCAGGTGTGCTTTTGAAAATGGGAACTTACGGGATTTTAAGATTTTCAATCCCGCTTTTCCCAGACGCAACCTTCATATTCTTGCCGTATATAGCTGTGCTTGCGGTTATCGGTATAATTTATGGTGCACTTGTTTCTTTCGTTCAGCCGGACTTGAAAAAACTTGTTGCTTATTCCTCTGTTAGCCATCTTGGATTTGTTGTCCTTGGTTTGATGGGTTTAACGATTGAAAGCGTACAAGGTGGTCTAATTCAAATGGTAAATCACGGTCTTTCAACAGGGGCTTTGTTTATGCTTGTCGGAATGATTTATGACAGAAGACATACGCGAATGATTGAGGAATTCGGTGGATTAGCTCGCATTATGCCAGTTTATGCGACATTTTTTATGATAGTTGCCCTTTCTTCACTTGGTCTTCCGGGTTTGAATGGATTCGTTGGAGAGTTTTTAATACTTCTTGGCTCTTTTAAATCTAAGTTTCTTGGAACTTCAACTTATGCAATCTTCGCTGGACTTGGAGTGATACTCGCTGCGGTATATCTTCTCACGGCTTATCAACGCATATTTTTTGGAAAAGTGACGAAGGCGGAAAATCAAAATTTGAAGGACTTAAATTTAAGAGAAATCATCTCACTTGCGCTTGTTCTTATTTTCATTGTTTGGATTGGGATTTATCCGAACACATTTTTGAAGAAATCGGAACCATCCGTTAAAAAAGTTGTTGAACAAATTGAAAAATATAGAGCTGGCGTTTTCAGGGCTCAGAGATGAAACTTGAAAACAAAACGAGGAAAAAATGAGGTTAATCAAAATTTTAACCCTTGTTTTAATTTTGGTCTTTTTCTCCGCAAGCGACGCATTTGCAATAGAATACGAGATTTTGCCCGTTAATCCAGTGATGATCGCTCCTTTCGTTATTTTGCTTCTTGCGATTGCGGTCATGCCTTTCATAAATAGACATTGGTGGGAGCATAATTATCCGTTCGTTTCATTTGCGCTTGGTGCTGTAACGGTTGTTTACTACTTTTTCATTTTGAAAAATGCGCCTCGTATGATTCACACTGCGATAGAATATGTCAGCTTTATCTCTTTGATTGGCTCCCTTTTCGTTGTTGCTGGTGGAATTCATATAAGGATAAAAGGAAGGTCAACACCTCTTTCAAATGTGATTATGCTTGGTATTGGCGCAGTGATTTCAAATTTATTGGGGACGACAGGTGCGTCAATGGTTTTGATAAGACCGTATATAAGGGCGAACAAGTATAGAATTTCCGGCTATCACATCGTCTTTTTTATATTCATTGTTTCAAACATTGGTGGTATGTTAACTCCGATAGGTGACCCGCCGTTGTTTCTTGGGTATTTGAAGGGAGTTCCTTTCTTTTGGGTTATAACGAGGGTTTGGTACATTTGGGCTTTGGCTGTTGGACTTGTTCTTTTGGTTTTTTATTTGATTGACAGATACAATTTTAAGAAATTGCCCGATACGATGGAGCTTGAAATTGAAGCGAAGGGAGAACAAGCTATTGTTGAGGGCTTACATAATGTCATTTTCTTGTTGATAATTCTCGGTGCGGTTTTCCTTGAGGAGCCGATCCGTGAGGTGATAATGATTTCTTCAGCGGTTGCGAGTTATCTTACCACGAAGAGAGAAATTCACGAAAGAAATGATTTTAATTTCATACCGATAAAAGAAGTGGCGATTTTATTTGCTGGAATTTTCGCGACGATGGTCCCAGCACTTGATTGGCTTGAGCTTAACGCTGAAAAACTCGGCATAACTCATCCTGGGCAATTTTTCTGGGGGACTGGTATTCTTTCAAGTTTTCTTGACAATGCCCCGACTTATCTTAACTTTTTAAGCGCAGCTTTTGGTCTTCATGGTTTAAGCGTTGATAACCCAATGCATATGAAAGCGATGCTTGGAATGTTAAGCCCGAACGAATTGAGCCATTTGACGATACTTCACAATACACATGTTTTCCCTGTGACCGCTCAATCCTGGAAATATATTCAAGCTATATCTGTTTCTGCGGTTATGTTTGGGGCTATGACTTATATAGGCAATGGTCCAAACTTCATGGTCAAATCAATAGCGGAGCAAGCACATGTTAAGATGCCGAGTTTCTTCGGTTATATGATCAAGTATTCAATTCCGATCCTTATACCGATTTTCACCCTTATTTGGTATCTGTTTTTCAGAGTTTATTGAAAAGTAATTTTTAAAGGGAAAAATGAACCTTTATCAGGACTTAATTGGAATTTCACCTGTGGTTGCGGTATCATTGACTGCTTTAGTGGTTGTTTTAATTGAAGCACTTTTAAGAAAAAGCGAAAATGTGAGCTTTTGGATAAGCGTATTTGGTCTTTTGGTTTCGGGATATTTGGCGGTTTATACTTATCCTATGTATTCAACGGCGTTTAACGGTATGATGGCTGTTGGTGGTTATGCGAGTTTTTTTGATTTCGTCTTTGTAATTGGTGCGTTGTTGACGATTTTGTTGTCAAAGGATTACCTCGTCAAAAGAAGGATCAATTACGGTGAGTTTTATGTGATAATTTTATTTGCCACATCAGGGATGATGTTCCTTGCATCTGGACTTGACTTGATAATAACTTTTCTTGGGATTGAGTTGATGTCAATTTCGCTTTATGTTCTTTCAGCATTTATTCGTACTGACCCGAGGTCAAATGAAGCCGGTTTAAAATATCTTTTGCTTGGGGCTTTTGCCACAGGATTTTTGTTATTTGGGATTGCTTTTATATATGGAAGCACTGCAACGACGAATTTAAAAATCATCTCCGCTAATTTTGGGAATTATCAATCGGATTTTTTGTTTTGGCTTGGTGCTGGGCTTATACTTGTTGGTTTTTCGTTTAAAGTTGCAGCTGTTCCTTTCCATATGTGGGCTCCCGATGCTTATGAAGGTGCTCCAACGCCAGCAAGCGGTTTTATGTCAGCGGTTTCAAAGGCGTCAGCGTTTGCTGCATTTGTTCTCATCTTTATATTCGGGCTCAATGGAGCAAATGAGGAGATAAGAAAAGCAATTGCGCTTATATCTTCTCTTTCAATGATACTTGGCAATGTTATTGCAATATCACAGACAAACATAAAAAGAATGCTTGCATATTCAAGCATAGCTCATGCGGGTTATATTTTGATCGGACTTGCATCCGCAAATGAAATGGGAAAGCAGGGGATTCTTTATTATTCTTTGGCTTATGTTTTAATGCAAGTTGGTGCTTTCGGTGTTGCTTCAATTGTTGAAAAAGAAGAAGGCAAAGCACTTGAGATAAAAGATTATATTGGGCTTGGGCATAGGAAACCTTTGCTTGGTGTTTTAATGTCAGTTTTTATGTTCGCATTGACTGGGTTTCCGCCTTTTGCTGGTTTCGTTGGAAAGTACTATCTTTTCGCTTCCGCTGTGCAGGCGGGTATGACTTGGCTTGCGGTACTTGGCGTTGTTGCAACCCTTGTCTCGGTTTATTACTATTTGAATGTCGTTGTAAATATGTATCTGAAAGAGCCAATCACAGAGACAGCGGTTAATCCGGGAGATACAGAGATTTCTATTTTTGGAAAAGTAGCGATTTTGATCTCGTCTTTTGGAATTTTCATCATTGGGATTTTGCCAAGTTTAGTAATGAAATTTTTTGAGAAGTTGTTTTAATTAAAAAGGAAAAAATTTTGCGTGATTTATGCTTTTGATCGCAACATCTGAGGAAATAAAAAAGTGTGATAATTATGCGATAGAAACGCTTGGAATCCCTGGGATTTTGCTTATGGAGAACGCTGCAAACGGTGTTGTTAGCTCAATGTTGCTTAAATATGGTGGGGTCGTTGGGAAAAATGTTTTTGTTTTTTGTGGCAGTGGCAACAACGGTGGCGATGGGCTTGCCGTTGCAAGGAAATTGTTCAGCATGGGCGGGAATATCTATATATTCCTTCTTTCGGATCCGGAAAAGTTGCGCGGAGATGCAAAATTTAACTATGAGATGGCAATTAAAATTCAAAAGATGAAATCCGAAAACGATGTTTTTGAAATCGTTCAACTTAAAGATGTCAGCGAGTTAAATTATTATCCGCGACCAAATTTGATAATTGACGCTATTTTCGGAACCGGCTTTAAAGGGCGAGTTCAAGGTTTGTTTTACGATGTGATAAATTGGATAAATCAACAGAGAATTTTCACCATCTCAATTGACATCCCATCGGGCTTGGATGCTGATACTGGCGATGTCGGTGATATAGCGGTCAGAGCCGATGTGACAGCGACTATGGGCTTGATAAAAACGGGGCTCGTTTTAAACCTCGGTAAAATTTTGCCCGGGAAGGTTTATATAGTTGACCTGAGCATCCCAAGTTTCGTGTATAAGAAGTTCGGGATTAAAACATTTTATGTTGAGCAAGCTGACATAAAGAAAAGGATGCCGTATAGACCTTTTAATGCTCACAAGTATAGTTGTGGGAAAATTTTTGCGCTTGTCG
>JAPYWO010000134.1 GCA_028276305.1 Candidatus Thermokryptus sp. | reverse complement strand
CAGTTTCCGAGAAGACGGAGATAATTTTGCGTTATTATGAGCCGATAATGAGGGACAAGTATGATGATTATGAACGCAGGAAGAAAGACCTTGAAATTTTTGAGAACATAGCTTCAAGATATGATTCACTTGAGGAGTTTTTGACAGACCTTGCGATAGAACCGCCGAATGAAAGCGTTGCGGAGATTGTCCCGCCTGGAAGTGATGATGAGTATCTCGTTCTTTCAACGATTCATTCAGCGAAGGGGCTTGAATGGAACACGGTTTTCATAATTCACGCCCTTGATGGCATTTTCCCGTCTTCACATTCAGCCAAAAACGATGATGAGATGGAGGAGGAAAGGCGTTTGATGTATGTAGCTTGCACGCGGGCGAAAGAGCACCTTTTCATTTGTTACCCAGTTGGAATATATGATTCGCGAAGTGGCTTCGTCTTGACGAAACCGTCAAGGTTTATAGCTGATTTGCCCGATGGTCTTGTTGAGTATTGGGTTATAGACGAGGAGTAGATTTTTGATGTTTTGCACTTGACAAATAAGTTGTTTTTTGTTATATTTCCATTGAATTAAAAAAAATTGGAGAAGGTTAAATGACGAAGAAAATCATTTCATTGTTTTTGGTCTTTTCGTTTGTCATTTCTGTTGTTGGTTGCACTAAATATGCAAAGCAAGAGGAGATTCAGCAGCTTAACAATTTGAAGGCGGAGGTTGAACAGCTTGAAAAGGAGATCAAGGCGAAGGAGCAGGAGAAGGCATCGTTGCAAAATGAGCTATCGCAGAAGGACCAGAAGCTAAAGGAATTGCAGGCGGAGAAAGAAAAAGTTCAACAGCGTCTCCAACAACAAAAGTAAGTTTTAAATCAAATAAAAATGGAGCGAGAGATGAAGAGAAATTTAATTTTGATTTTTTTACTTTCAGTTTTTATCTCATCGGTTTTTGCACAGGAAGTTAAGATGAAATATGAGGACTGGCAAAAGGAGATGGCTTCTTGGACTGCGAAGAGGGATGAATTGAGGGCAAAGCTTGATGCCTTGAATAAAGATGTTGATGCTTTAAAGAAACAGTTAGCTGACAAGGATGCCCAAATAAAACAAACCCAGGATGAGATTTATGCTCTTGTTGGCACCACGCCAGAGGGTGTGAATGAGTACAGGCAGAAAGTGGCGGATTTTGAGAGAAGGTTAAACGAGCTTTCACGACTTTCAAATGAACAACTTTACGAAAGAAGAGCTGAGGTGGAGAAGTTGTATAACGATTATCAGGCGTTGAAGTCAGATAAGAGAGTTGCGCTTTCGGAATTTTATGACAAAGTTATGGGATTTGAGTCCCAAGTAAACAATTTGAATAACACGGTGAAGGCGCTTGTTAAGACAAAGGAAGGTCAGGTGCTTGTAGCAGAGGCGATCGTGAAGGAGACGACATATACAGTTGGGACCTGGAAGAAGGATCGTGATTGTCTCTGGAACATAGCTAAGAAGCCGACGATTTACGACAATCCTTTCCTTTGGCCAAAGATTTGGATTGCGAACAGGGATAAGATAAAGGACCCAGATTTGATTTATCCCGGTTGGGTTTTGAAAGTTCCGCCGAAGGCAGAACTTACAAAAGAGGAAAAGAGAGCAGCTAATTCTTACTATCGCAAGAAAGCTGAAAAAGCAGGTGGTGGAATGTAAAGTGATGTTTCTTATTAAGTTTATTCGCCCCTGGAAAGCTGTAGTTGCACAGCTTCCAGGGGCTTTTGTTTTTAGTTGGAACTATTTGAAATTTTTTGAGTTTATTTTTGTAGAAAAACAAAAACAAAATCAGGAGGAAGCAAGATAGAGCGATTTATGGTGGAACGCAAATTGAAGCTTTCAGGCGTTAACACACTTGCGCTACTTGGCTACAACGATATCAATCTTCACATCATTGAGAAGAAATTTGATGCTGGGATAACCGTTAGGGGGGATAATCTGATTTTGAAGGGGGAAAAGGAAGAGGTGGAAAAGGTTGAGCGCGTTTTTAAGGAGCTTATTTTTATCTTGAACAAAAATGGGCATTTGACTGAAAACGATGTTAACATAGTAATTGACCTTGTTAAACTTGATAGCGAAGACAACACAAGTCATAGAAGAAAAAGACATGTTGATGACCTTGATTCAATTATACTTTTCACTAAGAATGGCGCTATAAAGGCGAAGACCCCGGGGCAGATGGAGTATGTCCGTCAGGTTAGAAAGAACGACATCGTTTTCGTTATAGGTCCTGCTGGGACGGGCAAGACATATCTTGCGGTTGCTATGGCAGTTGCAAGTTTGAAAAATAATGAGGTAAGTAAAATTGTCCTCTGCAGACCAGCTGTTGAAGCAGGTGAAAATCTTGGATTTCTACCGGGTGATTTAAGAGAGAAAATTGACCCATACCTTAGACCTCTTTATGACGCTCTTGACGATATGTTGCCGGCTGATAAATTGAAAGCGTATTTTGATAAAAGGATAATTGAAATAATTCCGCTTGCCTATATGCGCGGTAGGACATTAAGCAATGCTTTCGTAATTCTTGATGAGGCTCAAAATGCAACGAGTTTACAGATGAAAATGTTTTTAACGCGACTTGGCGTGAATTCAAAGGCGATTATAACTGGCGATATTACGCAGATAGATTTGCCATCAAGGACAGTGTCAGGGCTTGTTGAGATACAGGAAATTTTAAAAGGGATTGAGGGCATTGCTTTTGTTTACCTTGATAAAAATGATGTCGTGAGGCACCGTCTCGTCAAGGATATAATTGAGGCATATGATAAGTATAATGCTATGAATGGGAAGGCAAACGAAAAGAAAAATCAGGAGAACGAACAGAATGAACAAAAACAATGAGTTGTTTTCAAGCTTTGTCGAGGTTGTGAAAAAGCTTCGTAAAGAATGCCCCTGGGATAGGGAACAAACGCATAAATCAATCAGGCACAATTTAATTGAAGAAGCGTACGAAACCGTTGAAGCTATAGACAATGACGATTTTGAGGAATTGAAAAAGGAACTCGGTGATTTACTTTTGCATGTCGTGATGCATTCGGTAATGGCTGAAGAAGAAGGCAAGTTTACCTTGGATGATGTAATTGAGGGGATAAAAGAGAAATTGATTTATAGACATCCCCATGTCTTTGGGAATTTAAAGGTTGAAACAGCAAAGGAAGTTAAGCACAATTGGGAGAAGTTGAAGCAAACGGAGAATAATAGAAGCTCGGTTATTTCGGGGATACCGAAGGGATTGCCAGCGCTGATAAAAGCGTATAGGGTTCAGGAGAAGGCGTCAAATGTCGGATTTGATTGGAAGAATGTTGAAGATGTTTGGAAAAAAGTTGAGGAGGAAATTTCAGAGTTAAAAAATGTCGTTGGAGGGAAGGACTTGGAAAAGATTGAGGAGGAAATTGGTGATTTGCTTTTTGCGATTGTGAATTATTCAAGGTTTTTGAAAGTGAATCCAGAGAGTGCACTTAACAAGGCGATTGACAAATTCATCAGGCGTTTTCAATATATAGAAAGCGAGCTCAGAGCTCGCGGTAAAGATGTTTATTCATCAAATCTTTCTGAGATGGACGAACTATGGGAGAAAGCGAAGAAGTTTGAGTGACGAGTTATTTTAGCATTGGTATCTTTATACCGAATTTTTTTGCTATTTCAATTGCTTTTTCATATCCAGCGTCAGCGTGTCTGACGATTCCAAGTCCTGGGTCGGTTGTTAAAACCCTTTCAAGTCGTATTTCCATTTCTTTTGTCCCATCAGCAACCACGACCATTCCAGCGTGGATTGAAAGTCCTATTCCGACGCCACCGCCGTGATGAACCGCCACCCAACTTGCCCCAGCAACGGCGTTTAATAAAGCGTTAAGTATTGGCCAATCAGCGATTGCATCGCTCCCGTCTTTCATCTTCTCGGTTTCACGGTTAGGAGAGGCAACTGAGCCAGTGTCAAGATGATCTCGTCCGATCACAATCGGGGCTTTGACTTCGCCTGTTCTTACCATCTCGTTGAAAATTTTTCCCATTTTTGCCCTTTCCCCATATCCAAGCCAACATATCCTTGCGGGAAGACCTTGAAACTTAACATGCTTTTGCGCTTTTTGAATCCAGCGCACAAGTGATTTATTCTCCGGGAAGGTTTTCATCACTGCTTCATCCGTTGCGTAAATATCTTCGGGGTCACCACTTAACGCGACCCATCTAAACGGACCTCGCCCCTCGCAGAATAAAGGTCTTATAAATTCGTGGACGAACCCTGGAATTTCAAAGGCATCTTTCACGCCGTTTGCGTAAGCCTCACCCCTGATGTTATTTCCGTAATCAAAGACGATAGCGCCTCTCCTTTTGAATTCAAGCATTGCTTTGACATGTTCAACGATTGAGCGTTTCGCCATTTGGATGTATTTTTGGGGGTCTTTTTTACGAAGCTCAAGCGCTTCTTCGTATGGAATACCATTTGGAACATAACCATTCAATGTGTCATGAGCTGAGGTTTGATCTGTTACGATGTCAGGTATTATGCCTCTTTTTAAAATTTCTGGAAGGACATCCGCAGCATTTCCGACGAGCCCAACTGAAATCGCTTCCTTTTTTTCCTTTGCTTTTAAAACGATTTCAAGCGCTTCGTCAAGATTATCCGTCATCATATCAAGGTATCCGGTTTGAAGTCGCCTTTCAATTCTTTTTCTGTCAACTTCAACGCCGAGGAAAGCTGCGCCGTTCATCGTTGCTGCAAGTGGCTGAGCACCACCCATCCCACCAAGTCCAGAGGTTAAAAGAAATCTCCCTGCAAGCGTCCCGCCGAAATATTTATCCGCGCAAGCTGCGAATGTCTCGTAAGTTCCTTGTAAAATCCCTTGTGTCCCGATGTAAATCCAACTTCCAGCGGTCATCTGTCCATACATCGTAAGTCCGAGTGCTTCAAGCCGTCTGAATTCATCCCAAGTTGCCCAAGCTGGGACGAGCATAGCGTTTGAGATTAAAACCCTCGGGGCAAATTCATGGGTTTTGAAAATCCCGACCGGTTTGCCAGATTGAATTAAAAGCGTCTCATCATTTTCAAGGTCTATCAGGCTGTTAACTATTGCGCGGAAGCATTCCCAATTTCTTGCTGCTTTTC
>JAPYWO010000135.1 GCA_028276305.1 Candidatus Thermokryptus sp. | reverse complement strand
GGGTTGCAATTATTGAAGCGCCAGTTGGTGTTGTCAGCTCAAACGGTATATCAGTTAAGGTGACGGGGAAATTTTTTAATAGTTCAAGTGTTGCTGGTGAAGGTATTGGCATTTTCCCGTGCTGTGTTTGGGTAAATGAGCCTGAACCAAGCGGGATTTTGGATGCGAAAATTTTTTCAATTTTAAATTTTTCTATGCAAATTGCAATTCCAACTATATCAATGATAGAATCAATCGCGCCAACCTCATGGAAGTGCACTTCTTCAACTGTCGTGTTGTGAATTTTTGCCTCAGCTTGCGCAATGTTTGTGAAAATTTTTTTTGATGTCTGTTTTACGAATTCGGACAGATCGCTTGCGTCAATTATCTCAAATATATCTGAAAGGTGTCTATGTTCTTTTTGTTTCTCTTTAACGATGACTTCAAACTTCGTTGCTGTTATACCATTTCTTATTACCTTTTTAATTTCAATTTCAAATCCGCTCAGTTTAAGTTTTGATAGTTCTGTGAGGAATTCATTTTCATCAAGTCCAGCGTTTAAAAAAGCTGCTATTGTCATGTCACCGCTTATCCCTGAGAAAGCGTCAAAGTAGGCGATTTTCATTTGTGCTTGATTTTTTTGATAAATTTAATCCCAGAGATTGATTTAATCAATGTTAAGTTTTTTGATAAAACGAAAATTTTGAAGTGATAGTTGTTTTGATTAAATTTTCACTGAGCGATGGAGTCCGCTCTAAACCGTTCCGATGATTTCGGAACTGATGACTCCTACTTTTGGTCCGTCAAGGGCTGAAAGTAGGAGTTTTTTATTTAAAAACAAGTATCAATTTGACATGCAGGAAGGAAATACGAGGGATATTTTATGGATAAAAATTGAAAAGGCGCTTAACACAGAAGGTTGTCCGATATGTTCAATTATTAAAACTTCCACCGAGCATTATCTTGAAAACTTGCTTTATGAATATGTTCTTGATGTGAGTTTGAGGGAAAAATTGCACAAGTCCTTTGGCTTTTGTCAAAGACATGCTTATTTGGCGACGAAAATTCGTGAGCGTCTAAATGATGACGGACTTAAAATTGCAATCCTATACGAGACCATAACTTCTGATGAAATCGGAAGGTTGAAGGACTTGGAAAAGATATTTATTTCGGAGAGGAAAAAATTTCCCGTTAAGAGGTCATTAAAGAAAGGTAAATTTGTTGAAAACTTCAAACCGAGGGGTGAGTGTCCTGCTTGTTTTCAGGAGAGGATGACCGAAAGTTTGTATATTGACGATTTCCGTGCTCGTTCAAATGAAAAAGAATTTAGAGAGTTATACGGGCGGGATGCTGTAATTTTATGTAGGGGGCATTTTGTTATGTTGTTGGAGAATTGTTTGAGGTTTAATGCGTTGGATGAGTTTGATTTCTTTTTGAAGATGCAAATAGAGAAGCTTGAAAAAATTTTGAAGGCACTTACAAGTTTTATAGATAAGCATGACTACCGCAAGCGTGAGTCAATTAATGAATTTGAGGCGAGGTCGTGGAGATTTGTGGTGGAGTATTTTTCAGGTAAAAAAGATGTAAAGAGCCGTTGGGATGAAGTTTGAATTTTTGAAAACAAAATCCTGGTAGATAATGATAAAAGTTCTGCTTGCTGGATTTGGAGGATTTATCGGTTCAGCGTTAAGATATGTAATATCAACATTTTTTTACAAATTGCTTGGGACGGATTTCCCTTATGGCAC
This sequence comes from Candidatus Thermokryptus sp., assembly GCA_028276305.1. Classification (GTDB taxonomy): domain Bacteria; phylum Bacteroidota; class Ignavibacteria; order Kryptoniales; family Kryptoniaceae; genus Kryptonium. The sequence goes on along the minus strand of JAPYWO010000135.1, from coordinate 3,390 downwards.
ATTCGTTGTGAATGTTTTAGGTTCTTTTTTGATAGGATTTTTTATGGGATTGGTTGAAAATGGTTTCGTCATTTCTTCAAATTGGAGGGCTTTTATAGCGATTGGTTTGTTGGGTGGCTTTACAACATTTTCAAGTTTTTCGTATGAGACCGTTGAGCTGATAAAACAAGGCGCACGACTTTCTGCGATTGCAAACATTGTTTACACAGTTTTAAATTGTCTCGCTGGGACATATGTCGGTGGAGTTATAGCGAAATTAATAACAAAATAGATTTTCAAAGATGAAAGTAGAAAGCACTGGGAAGCTTTTGAGAATTTTCATCGGTGAGGATGACAGATACGAGGGTAAACCTTTATTTGAGGTCATAGTTAAAAGGATAAGGGAGCTTGGGATTGCTGGTGCAACGGTTATCAGGGGGATTGAAGGGTATGGTGCTGGGAGTGTAATCCATAAGTTAAGTTTGCTTGACCTGAGTGCGGATTTGCCAATTGTGATAGAGATAGTTGATAGCGAAGAGAAAATTTTGTCAATTATACCTGAAATAGAAAGGTTGATTGAGAAATCTGGTGGTGGCGCGCTCATAACGCTTGAAAAAGTGGAAGTTATAAGGTATTCCCCGGGGAAGGAGTAAAATTGCAAAAGAGATTGATTTTTTGTAAATTTGCAAAGCATTATAAAACAATACGATTTCGGGATGTTTGAGGAGATAACGGAAAAATTTGAATTGCTTTTTAAAAAGATCCGTGGACAAGCTCGCATCACTGAGGCGAATATATCCGAAACGATGAGGGATATAAGGCGTGTCCTTCTTGAGGCGGATGTCAATTATAAAGTTGTGAAGGATTTTACCGACAGGGTTCAACAGAAAGCGATAGGTCAAGAGGTTTTAAAGAGCATAACGCCTGGGCAGATGCTGATAAAGATAATTTACGATGAGCTTGTTTCTTTGATGGGTTCAACTCGTGCGGATATAAAATTTTCACCTGTTCCACCAACTGTGATTATGGTAGTTGGATTGCAGGGCTCGGGTAAAACGACTTTTTGTGCAAAACTTGCTAATCATCTAAAACACAAAGGGAGACATCCTCTTCTTGTAGCGGGCGATGTTCATCGTCCTGCTGCTGTTGAGCAGTTAAAACAACTTGGGGAGCAGATACAAATTCCGGTTTTTGCTATGAATTCGGAATTTGATGCGGTTAAAATTGCTAAAAATGGGGTAGAATTCGCAAAGAAAAATTATAGAGATGTTGTAATTGTTGACACCGCTGGTAGGATGCACATTGATGAGGAGATGATGAGGGAAGTTGAAATGGTTAAGGAAGCAATTAAGCCGAATGAAATTCTTTTTGTCGTTGATGCGATGACAGGTCAGGAAGCGGTTAATGTCGCTAAAGAGTTTAATGATAGATTAAATTTTGATGGTGTTGTTTTGACAAAGCTTGACGGGGATGCAAGAGGTGGCGCTGCACTTTCAATAAAAGCAGTGACGGGAAAGCCAATAAAATTTGTCAGCGCTGGGGAAAAACTTGATGCGATTGAGCCGTTTTACCCCGACAGGATGGCGTCAAGAATTCTTGGAATGGGAGATATAATAACACTCGTTGAAAAAGCACAAAAACAAGTTGACGAGGAAAAGGCGAAAAAACTTGAGGAGAAATTAAAGAAAAACCAATTTACACTTGAGGACTTCAGGGAGCAAATACGAGAGATAAGGAAGATGGGACCTTTGAAGGAGATTTTAAGTATGATCCCGGGATTGGGAAGCAGTTTGAGAAGCGTTGATATTGATGAGAAAGAGTTGATCAAAATTGAAGCGATAATCAATTCAATGACACCTGAGGAAAGACGTAAACCACAGATTATAAATGCAAGTAGGAAGAGAAGAATAGCAATGGGTAGTGGGACGACTGTTCAAGATGTGAATAGATTGTTGAGACAATTTGAAGAAATGCAGAAACTTCTTAAGCAGTTAAATCGTGGTAAATTCAAAGGGCTTAAAATTTCATTTTAAAAACAAAGTTAAGGAAAGGAATTGGCTGTTAAGATTAGACTTCAGAGGTTCGGGAAGAAGAAGCAGCCATTTTATAGGATAGTTGTTGCGGATTCTCGCGAGCCACGAGATGGCAAGTATATTGAAGCGGTCGGTTGGTATAATCCAATACCAGACCCGATGCAAATTGAGGTTAAAGAGGATAGGGTGATTCACTGGCTTAAAAAGGGAGCTATTCCGACGGATACTGTCAAAGCACTTTTAAGAAGAAAAGGGATTTGGTTAAAGTGGTCACTGATGAAGCAAGGTAAGGATGAAGCGTTTATACAAGCTGAATATGAGAAGTGGCTTCAACTTCAGGTTGACCGTGAAAAGAGAGAAAGAGAGAAGAAGCAGAGGAGAAAGTTGAGAAAGAAGCAGAAAGAAGGCGGACAAGAGGGTTCTGAAAAAGGAGAGGTGGCATCTCAGGAAAGTTAATTTCTTGGTGATGTCGCCCTCCATAAAATAAACTGAAACAGTACGGAGGGCTGAAAAAATGCGTGAATTCCTTGAATTTATCGCTAAGCATCTTGTGGACAAGCCGGAGGATGTCAAGATAACGATGGAAGACAGAAGTGATCGGGTAATTTTTAGATTACAGGTTGGGCAAGGTGATGTCGGAAAGATTATCGGAAGGAGAGGGCGAACTGCAAATGCTATGCGTGTTTTGTTAAGCGCCGTCGCTGCGAAGGAAGGGAAAAGAGCAGTTCTTGAAATTTTACAATAAGTAAAGCCATGTTTGGCGAAGTTTTCGCCATCTTTATCTTTCTCGGTTTGAATTTCACTGAAAATGACACCGTTAAAACCGTGCTTCCAGATCCGTTAAGATGGAGAGAATTTGTTTATATTGACAGTGTGGAAATCAGGAAAATGATTGACGAGATGATGAAATATCAAAAAGAGATTGAAAGGTTGAAAAAAGAAGTGAGACCATATTTAAAAGGTAGGTTCGGCTTTGAGACATTTGATGAGACAGGGTTAATACGCAACGGGATTAAGTATTTCATTCGCATCTGGAAGCATCCGCCGAAGGAGTTGTTCAAGATGCCTTATGTTAAACCCAGGTCTGACCCGTGAAAAAATAGTATGGGAGATTTGTGTATAATTGGGAAGATTTTGAGACCTTACGGTCTCAAAGGGCAAGTATGCGTAAAACCGATAACCGATTTCGTTGAAAGATTTAAGAAATTAAGGCGAGTTTATGTAGGAGATAATCCCGTTGAGGTTGATGAACATTTGGTTGTCGGAGCTTTTTTAAGGGATGAAGATATCATATTGAAATTTAAAGGCGTAAATGATAGAACAAGCGCTGAATCGTTCTCTGGAAAATTTATTTATATCCCTGAAGAAGAATTAATGC
>JAPYWO010000133.1 GCA_028276305.1 Candidatus Thermokryptus sp. | reverse complement strand
TAGGAAAAGTTTTGTTGAAGGTATAAATCATTTAAGAGAATTGCTTGGTGATGATATGAATGAATGGCGTTGGGGGAAGATTCATCGGCTTAAACTTATACATCCGCTTGGATTAAAAAGCCCATTTGATAAAGTTTTCAACCTTGGTCCATTTGAAGTCGGTGGTGCAGGGACTACTGTAAATAACGCTGGTTTCAGCATGCTTAAACCATTTGATTGTGTATTAGGTCCATCAATGAGACAAGTTGTGGATTTTTCGGAAAATTTTTTATATTCTGTTATACCAGCGGGTCCATCTGGACAGATAATGAGCAAATTTTACGACAGTCAGACAAAAATTTATTTGAACGGAGAATACCTAAAAATTTATTTTGAAGAGGAAAAATTAAATAACGGGAAGACAAAAATTTTATACCTTTTGCCCGAGGGATGAAAATCAAGGCAAAGAAAATAGTTTTGCCATTAACCGTTGTTTTGATATTGATAATTTTAGTTTCGGTTATATTGAAATTTTCAAACTCTGGTTATAAATTTTCAAGTGAAGAGGAAATCACCGTTCAAAATCCATCTTATCAAATTGATGTTCAAAACGGTTGTGGTGTTGAGGATGTTGCATTTCAGGTTGTTCAATTTTTGCGGACGAAGGGATTTGATGTGATTGACTATGGAAATTATGAGACGACGGTAAAAGAAAGTTTTATAATTGATCATATTGGGAAGCCAGACACAGCGCGTTTGATCGCCAGGGTTCTTGGAATTAACGAGGATAAAATTGTCATATCAAAGTCAAAACATTATAATGAATTTACAGTTGTGATTGGCTTGGATTATATTATGCTAAAGCCATTCAAAAACAAAGGTGAGGGAAGTTTTTGAGACCTAAAACACTTGCAAAGCGAGTAGCAAAGCTCGCACTTGAAAAGAAGGCAGAGGACATAGTTATAATGGATGTTCGCAAACTTACATCAATAACTGACTTTTTTGTTCTTTGTTCAGCTGATTCATCGGTTCAACTTAAAGCGATAGTTGATCATATCGTTGAAGAACTTGAAAAGAAAGGTATAAAGGCATGGCATGTTGAAGGTTATACTAATTTAACTTGGGTTTTGATTGATTATGTTGATGTTGTCGTTCACGCATTTTTGAAGCCAGCGAGGGAATTTTACGGACTTGAAAGATTTTGGGGCGATGCTAAATTTGAATATGTTACTGATGATTCGTTGAAAGCAAAAAAGAAGACAAATAAAACAAAGAAAGGCGAATCTGATAAAGATGCTTCCATCAGCGAAGGAATATCTGAAAGCGAAAATTGAAAGCGCTTTAAGTAAAATTGGAATTATCAATGGAACGCAGTTGAATCTTGAAAAACCCAAGAACGAACAGTTCGGGGATTTCGCTACAAATATAGCGATGTTAATTGCGAAGAAAGTAGGTAAAAACCCAAGGGAAGTTGCCAAGGATATTGTTGCGAATCTTGAAATTGAGCCCGAATTCGTTGAAAAAGTTGAAATTGCCGGTCCTGGGTTTATAAATTTTAAACTTGCCCCGTCGTTTTACATTCAACGGATTAAGGAAATTTTAAATCAAGGGGAAAATTTCGGAAAGCTTAAAATTGGTGAAGGTAAAAAGGCAAATGTTGAGTTTGTAAGTGCAAATCCGACAGGTCCGCTAACAGTGGGGCACGGAAGAAACGCTGTTTTGGGCGATACAATAGCCAATATCCTTGAATGGGTCGGCTATGATGTGACCAGAGAGTATTATTTCAACAACGCTGGAAGACAGATGAAGATACTTGCTGATTCAGTGCGACTGCGTTATCTTGAACTACTGGGCGAAAAAATTGATTATCCCGAGGATTATTATCAGGGTGATTATATAAAAGATATAGCGAAGATGTTAATTGATGAGTATGGGGATAAGCTTAAAGATGGGGCGGACCTGAAAATCTTCAAGGAGAAAGCTGAAAAAGTGATTTTTGATGATATTAAAAAGACATTGAAACGGCTTGGGATTGAATTTGATGTTTATTATAACGAGGATTGGCTTTATGAGAAAAAGATTTGGGAGGTTGTTGAGGAGCTTGAAAAGAAGGGCTATGTATATGAGGAAGATGGGGCGAAGTGGTTTAAGGTGACGGCGCTTGGTGGAGGACAGGATAAGGTTTTGGTGAAAAGCACGGGCGAGCCGACTTATAGATTGCCTGATATAGCATATCACATTGAAAAGTTTAAGAGGGGCTTTGATTTAATTGTTGATGTGTTCGGTGCCGACCATATAGCCGAATATCCCGATGTCTTGAAAGCGCTTGAGGTTCTTGGGTATGATGTTTCAAAAGTTAAAGTTTTAATCTATCAATTTGTCACAATTGTGAAAGATGGCGAAGTTGTTAAGATGTCCACGAGAAAGGCGAATTATATAACGCTTGACGAGTTGATTGATGAAGTTGGGGCTGATGTTGTTAGGTTTTTCTTCCTTAACAGAAGTCGTGACGCCCATCTAAATTTTGACCTCAATCTTGCCAAAAAGCAGTCGGAGGAAAACCCAGTTTATTATCTTCAATATGCTCACGCCAGAATTGCAAGCATTTTGAGGTATGCAAGCGAAATGGGAGTTGAGGTTGGGGATATTGATAAGGTGGATTTAAATCTCCTGAAAGAGGAAGAGGAGATTAAGTTGGCGAAATTGTTAAGTGAATTTCCTGATGCGATAGAGTCGGCTTATTATTCGTTTGAGCCGTTGAAGTTAATAAATTATTTGAATGAAGTAGCCGAGGCATTTCATCATTTTTATCACAAGCATAGGGTAGTTGGGTCTGATCCTGGGCTGACGAAGGCACGACTTGCTCTTTGCCTTGCCACGAAGATTGTGCTTGCGAATGGATTTAAGATTCTTGGAATAAGCGCCCCGGAGAGAATGTAACTAATTTTTTTCATGGGTTGAAAATTTCATTTTTTTACTTGACTTTTAAAATAAAATTGCTTATCCTTAAAGCGAATAAAAAACCAAACAGGAGGAATAAGTTATGTTGCGTAAATTGACAATTTTAGCCCTTCTCATTTTTCTAATCCCATTTTATCAATCTTTTGCGGATGTTTATCCGAGCAATGTCAGGGTCACTCAACCCTATAGTAATGAACCGTTTGATGGTAAATTTAATGACTACACTGGGGCAAAGATATGGTTTACTCTGAACGATTCAGCTACGAGAGTTGTTGTTAAAGTTTATCACGATGTAAACCCAGCGCATGTAAGGACATTTGAGCTTTATAATTTAACAATGGGAGACCACTGGGTTTATTGGGATGGAACGCTTGATGATGGAAGTTTAGCTCCTGCGGGGAAATGGGTTGTTGAGATAACTGCAGAGCAGGCGGGTGGATACAGTGCTTGGACAATGTATTATGATGATGATACTGGATCTAAGGGCTTAAACATTTACACGCGTGGTGTAGATATTAACAGAGATCCGAAAAGCAAAGATTTCGGGTTTATTTATGCTGGCAATTCCGGTGGTCCAATTGGTAATGGCATAATAAGGTATAGAGCTGACGGGCAACCAGCTGGGGATGAAGGAAAACCATTGATATTGTCAACTAAAGATATACTTGGGACAAACAATGTATTCCACGCAACAATTGATTACCTTGGAAGAGTGTATGTATCAAGAACAGCGACTGGTGATGGCGTCTATAGGTACGATCCCAAAGATGGTTCTTTGAAGAAAGTTGTTAGTTTTTCTGGGCGACCGAAAGGTTTAGCAGTTAGTGGAACTGGTAGTGATTTTAAACTTTATATAGCCAATGGTGACAGGTATAATATTCTTGTTGCAAGGTTAGGTACTGATGATACTTTAAAAGTTCCACTTGATACTATTGCTGTATTCTTGCCAGATAGCGTTTATGTGAACGATTTAGTTGTTATAAATGATTCTGTTATGTATGTAAATCTTAAAAAGGGAACGGGAACATTTGGTGCAAATCCAAGTTGGACTGAAAAATATATCATCTATGGAAAAACCAGAGTCACAAGAGCTGATACAGTGTGGTCTATTTATTGGGGTTCATCTGCAAATATAGCTGGAATAGCGTATCACAATGGACAACTTTTTGTATCTATTAGAGAAAGCCCCGCCGGAAGCATAAATGGTGTTTGGAGGGTTTGGAATTTAGATGCTACGCGACCAAATTATGAGCGAATTTTTGAACCACCATTGGGTTCAATTAGCTCAGCTGCTGATTTGACTGTTGATATTGTAGGTAATATTATCTTCTTTGAAAATGCAAACGAGCATATTTATTTCATTGCTCCGCCAAATGGACCAAACTCATTTACTCTTGTAGCTCCAGACACAATAAATGTCACCGCTTCTGGGAAAGCTGTTAAATTAGTTTCAATAGCTGAAGCGAGAAAAGATGATAATAACGATTTCATCCCTGACTATAAGGATACTGGCGATACATTAATGGTTACAGGTGTGGTGTTTAGTCCAAATTATACTTTGCCAAGCAATACCTCTTACTATATCTATGATAATACAGGGGCGATAAATGTTTATAAATCAGGTGTTGCTTTAACATTTAACCCTGGCGATAAACTTCTCGTCATAGGTAAGATTGATCAGTTCAGAGGTTTAACTGAAATTGTCCCGCTAACGACTGATTCCACGACGATAAGAGTTGTTGGCACTGGTTACCCATTGCCGACGCCGAAGAAATTAACCGTTTCTGAATTTTTGAACAACTTTGAAAAATATGAAGCGCAATTGATCCAGCTTGACTCTCTCTGGAAAGCATCAAATTCTCCCGCTTGGCCTTCTTCCGGCTCAGATGCAAACATGATATTTGTATCCTATGCGAAAACAGAAACATTAACAGTTAGAATTGACAGAGATACTGACATTGATGGTAAACCTGAACCGCAATATCCAGTTACTATAATTGGTATAGCAACGCAATTTACCTCTGGGGCAACTGTTGTCACAGGTGGTTATCAAATTTCACCGAGATATTATGACACTGACTTTAAGACGGTAAATCTTCCGCCATCAGCTTCTCAGCTTGCTCTTCCTGCAAATTATGCTTCATTGCATATACTTTCAACAGACACTGTTAAATTCGTATGGTATAAAGCGCTTGATGGCAATGTACCACCTGATAC
>JAPYWO010000132.1 GCA_028276305.1 Candidatus Thermokryptus sp. | reverse complement strand
TTCGCTTTAGCGCTATTGTCGTTGTTGGAGATAAAAACGGTCATGTAGGCGTTGGGCTTGGCAAAGGGCGTGAAGTTACAGATGCTATTCAAAAGGCAAGCGAAAATGCGAAGAAAAACATAATTGAGGTTCCAATTGTAAATGGAACCGTTCCCCATGAGATAGTTGCGAAATTTGGCGCAGCGAAGGTTTTGATTAAGCCAGCTGCTCCCGGAACTGGAATAATTGCTGGTGGAGCTGTGAGGGCAGTGCTTGAACTTGCTGGTGTGCAAAATGTTTTAACTAAATGTTTTGGCTCAACAAATCCACACAATACAACGAAAGCAACCCTTAAAGCTTTGAGCAGTATGATTGACGCCCGCACAATGGCGAGAAAAAGAGGTATGACATTGAAGGAACTTTTTGAATCTGATTCACTTGTAAAAATTTAAATTGAGTTTTGCAAGATGGCGAAGAAGCTTAAAATAACACAGGTTAGAAGTATAATTGGAACCCCGGAGAAACAGCGCAGGACTATAAGAGCTCTTGGTCTTGGAAAACCGCACAAAACGGTGATTCATTATGATTCGCCTGTGATTCGTGGTATGATAAATAAGGTTAAACATCTTGTAGTTGTAGAAGAAATAGAAGACGGAGGAGAAAATGCCTAATATATTGAGCAATTTAAAACCGGCTCCCGGTTCAAGGAAAAAAGAGAAAAGGATCGGAAGAGGGCAAGGTTCTGGGCATGGAGGTACATCAACTCGTGGACATAAAGGGCAAAAGTCAAGGTCTGGTGATAGCATACCGGCTTGGTTTGAAGGCGGTCAAATGCCACTTATAAGAAGGATACCGAAGAGAGGTTTTAGAAATCCATTTAAAGTTGAGTATCAAGTGGTGAATCTAGGTCGTCTTCAGGAGTTGGTGGACAAGGGCAAAATTTCGGCGGATGCGAAGGTTACGCCGGAGTTGCTTTATGAAGTTGGAGCTGTTTCAAAGAGAACGCTTCCGGTTAAGATACTTGGCGATGGTGAATTAAAAGTAGCTCTTGAAATTTCAGCGCACGCTTTCAGTAAATCAGCATTACAAAAGATACAAGCAATAGGAGGAAAGGCGGTTAAGCTATGAGTAAATTAGTTGAAAATCTCAGGAACATCTTCAAAATTGAAGAGCTTCGCGATAGGATTCTCTTTACTATTGCTTTGCTTGCGGTTGTCAGAGTTGGAGCTCATATAACTTTGCCTGGTGTTGATGCATCGCTTCTCGCTGAGGTGATAAGAAGTCAATCGCAAAATTCACTTTTTGCGCTATACGATCTTTTTGCGGGAGGCGCTTTTCAAAACGCTGCTGTCTTTGCGCTTGGGATAATGCCTTATATAAGTGCTGCGATTATTTTGCAATTGCTTGGAGCGGTTGTTCCGTATTTTAGAAAGCTACAACAAGAAGGTGAAGAGGGACGCAGAAAACTTGAACAATATGCAAGACAAGGAACGGTTTTGGTCGCTGCTTTACAAGCTTGGGGAGTAAGCATAAGGTTGATGAATATGACGACCCCCGGAGGGCTTCCGATAGTTCCAGAAGCAGTTAAAGGTATCGGGTTTGTTATAAGCACGGTTTTTATTTTAACCGCTGGGACGATTTTTATAATGTGGCTTGGTGAACAAATTACAGAGCGCGGAATCGGCAATGGTATCTCGCTGATAATTTTTGTCGGAATAATCGCTCGTTTCCCGAACGCTTTGCTTGAAGAATTTCAACTGATAAAAACTGGCTCAAGAAGTATAATTGAAGAGTTGCTTATAATCACTGGAATGGTTTTAGTTGTGGCTCTTGTTATATTTGTCACCACTGGGACGCGAAGAATCCCAGTTCAATATGCGAAAAGAGTTGTAGGGCGAAGGGTTTATGGTGGTGTGACGCAATATATCCCAATTAGGGTTAATGCAGCGGGTGTGATGCCTATAATTTTTGCTCAATCGGTTATGTTTCTACCGAGCACTATTATAACATTTTTCCCTCAAAGCGAAGCGCTTCAGGAGTTCGCTGCGAATTTCAATTATACATCTTTTTGGTATAGTTTTATCTACGCATTGCTTGTGATTTTCTTCACTTATCTTTACACTGCGATTGTTTTTAACCCGCAAGATATTGCAGACACGATGCGAAAGCAAGGTGGTTTTATCCCAGGGATAAGACCAGGGAAGAACACCGCTGATTTCATTGATAACATACTTACGAAAATAACTCTGCCCGGGGCGATATTCCTTGCGATAATTGCGATTTTGCCCGGTTTCATGATCCGACTTGGGGTATCGCCAACGATGGCTTCATTCTTCGGTGGAACGAGCCTGTTGATAGTTGTCGGAGTTGCACTTGATACGCTTCAGCAAATTGAGACATATCTTTTGATGCGTCACTATGATGGGTTTATGAAAACAGGTAGAATAAAAAGCAGAGTTGGCTATTAAGGGAGTGAGCATAAAGAGTGAAAAGGAAATAGATTTGATGAGAGAGGTTTGTAAAATAGTTGCGGATACATTGAGATTGTTGAGCAAGTACATAAAACCGGGAATTTCGGCATACGAACTTGATAAAATAGCCGAGGATTTTATACTTTCACAAGGTGCAAAACCAGCTTTTAAAGGATACGGGTTTGATAAGAAAAATCTTTATCCGGCAACGATTTGTGTTTCAATTGATAACGAGGTCGTTCACGGGATTCCAACAAGCGATAAAGTTTTGCGCGAAGGTCAAATAGTTTCAATAGATGTTGGTGCTTATAAAAATGGATTTTACGGCGATGCAGCTAAAACATTCGCTGTTGGTAATGTGAATGGTGAAAAAAGAAGATTGATGGAGGTTACAGAGAAGGCGCTTTATATTGGAATTGAACAGGCAGTTGATGGAAATCGTCTTTTTGACATTGGTTATGCAATTCAAAATTATGTTGAGTCGCAGGGATTTTCTGTTGTGAGGGACCTTGTTGGGCATGGGATAGGTAAAAGATTGCATGAAGAGCCCGCTGTCCCGAACTTTGGGCAGAAGGGAAAGGGCATAAAATTGCGCGAGGGAATGACGCTTGCGATTGAGCCGATGGTGAACGCTGGGACTTGGCAGGTATATTTTGGAAGTGATGGCTGGACTGTTTACACGCTTGATGGTTTGCCATCAGCTCATTTTGAGCACACGATTGTCGTTAGAAAAGGAAAACCAGAGATTTTAACTTTGTGATGGCGAAACAGGAGGGCATAAAAGTTGACGGTGTGGTTTTGGAGGCGTTGCCGAACGCGACTTTTAAGGTAAAGCTTGATACTGGACACGAAGTTATAGCGCATGTTTCAGGGAAGATGAGAATCCATTTTATAAAAATTTTGCCCGGAGATAAAGTTCAGGTTGAACTTTCTCCATACGATTTGACGAAGGGAAGAATAGTTTATAGGTACAAATAAAATTTGGATTAAAAATGAAGGTTCGCTCCTCTGTTAAAAAAATTTGCGAGCATTGCAGAATTATAAAGCGTAAGGGTGTTGTTAGAGTTGTCTGCAAGAAGAATCCAAAGCACAAACAAAGGCAAGGTTAAAACATGGCAAGAATAGCGGGTGTTGAATTGCCGAGAAATAAAAGGGCTTTTATCGCCTTAACTTATATTTATGGCATAGGCAGAAGCTCAGCCCTTAAAATTCTTGAAAAAGCTGGAGTTGATCCGATGAAGAAAATAGGTGAGCTCACGGATGAAGAAATAAGCAAAATTAGAGATATTATAAACACCGAGTATAAGGTTGAAGGAGCTTTAAGGGCTGAGGTTCAGATGAATATAAAGCGCCTTATGGATATTGGTTGCTATCGTGGTTTAAGGCATCGTCGCGGTTTGCCTGTCAGAGGTCAAAGAACAAGAACGAATGCAAGGACGAGAAAAGGTAAGAGGAAAACGGTGCCAGGGAAGAAAAAAGCGACAGCTAAAAAGTAAAAAATAATTCCGGAGGTTTAAATTGGCTAAGACGAAAAAGCAAAAGAAAAAAATTCAAGTTGATGCTCACGGAATAGCGCATATAAAGGCGACCTTTAACAATACTATTGTGACGATAACCGATAGATATGGTAATGTTTTAGCTTGGTCATCTGGTGGAAGGATTGGTTACAAAGGGACGAAGAAGGGAACACCTTTTGCTGCTCAACTTGCTGCTGAAGCAGCTGCGAAAGAGGCGTATAATCTTGGCGTAAGGAAAGTTGATGTTCTTGTCAAAGGTCCAGGCTCTGGTAGAGAAGCAGCGATTCGCGCTCTTCAAACAGCCGGGCTTGAAATTTTGACGATCCGTGATGTCACTCCAATTCCACATAATGGTTGCAGACCACCGAAAAGAAGAAGAGTTTAAAAAATTAAAAATTGAAAAATCATGGGAAGATACACAGGTCCAGTTTGCAAGCTATGCAGAAGGGAGAGAATGAAACTTTACTTGAAGGGTGAGAAATGTTACACGGAGAAATGTCCGCTTGAAAAGAAAAATTATCCACCCGGACAGCATGGTCCTTACAGAAGAGCGAGGTTGTCTGAGTATGGAATTCAGCTCAGGGAAAAGCAAAAGCTTCGTAGGATTTACGGTGTTTTTGAAAGGCAGTTCAGAAGATATTTTGAAATGGCTACCAAGCAAAAAGGTAAAACAGGTGAAAACTTGATAAAAATCCTTGAAAGACGACTTGACAATGTCGTTTATCGTCTTGGATTTGCTCCTTCAAGAAAAGCTGCAAGACAACTTGTGAAACACAGACATATCCTTGTTAACGGTAAAGTCGTTGATATACCGTCTTATCTTGTTGAGCCGGGTGATGAGATAAGAGTCAGAGATAAAAGCAAAGAACTGGAAATTATCCATAATTCTCTCAGGCGAGTTACAGAGACATCGCTTGTCCCTTGGCTTCAGCTTAACAAGGCGAATTTAAGTGGCGTTTTTATGTATATACCAGAGCGTTCCGAAATACCTGTAAATGTGAACGAGCAATTGATCGTTGAGCTTTATTCCAAGTAAAAATTAAAGTTATAGAGGTCAGAAATGCCAAACATTTTGTTAACCTTTCCGGAAAATGTGGTGATGGATGAGGCGAGTTATTCAAATACTTTTGGGAGATTTATTTTACAACCGCTTGAAAGAGGCTATGGCGTTACGATAGGAAATGCTTTAAGAAG
>JAPYWO010000130.1 GCA_028276305.1 Candidatus Thermokryptus sp. | reverse complement strand
CATAATTTTCAATACACTTGCACCATAGCTGAATTTATTTCCCGCTTGAGAATGTCTTTGTGGTTCTGGGAGAAATTTATATGCGAGCAAAAAGTTAAATAACGAAAGCCCCGATGCGAACAAAATAGGGACATTGTACCCAAATTTGCTCAAAATCCCACCGATCAGGGGTCCAACTATGAATCCGATGCCAAAACCAGCTCCAACTATTCCCATTCCTTTTGCCCTCTCCTCTGGCGGGGTTATATCAGCGATATACGCTTGTGCAGTTGCTATATTTGCTCCCATCAACCCAGCAAGCATCCTTGACACGAAAAGAACCTCAAGCGATCTCGCAAATGCAAAAATCAAATAAGAGAGAAAGGAACCGAATACACTTAAAAGAATCACGGGTCTTCGTCCAACCCTATCGGAAATCCGCCCCCAGATCGGATTAAAAATGAATTGCATTAGTGAAAAAGAAGAAACCAAAAAACCAACTTGAGAGGAGTTGGCACCGTAATTCAAAGCGTAAAATGGCAGAAGCGGTATAACTATACCAAAACCGATCAAATCTATCAAAACGGTCAAAAAGATAACACCTAAACGATTTTTCATACGGGGCAAATCTTGGGCTTTTTTAGAAAATTTAAAAATAAGCGATTGCTATTCCAAATTTCAATGCTTGTCAAATTAAAATCTTTTTGATATTTTTTAAAAAAACACAAAAAAGAGAAAAATGCATAAAGGCGAGAGGTTTACAAAGGGAATAGATGAGTTCAACAGCGGGCTTTTCTTTGAGTGCCACGATACGCTTGAAGAAATTTGGAACGAGGAAAGAAACCCGGAACTGAAAAAGTTCTATCACGGGCTAATACATATAACCGTTGGCTTCTATCACTTGACGAATCACAATTTCCGTGGCGCCTCAAGCCAGTTTAAAAAAGCAATTGATAAACTTGGGACTTATCCACGGGTTTATATGGATATAAAACTTGAGGAGCTACTCAACGAAGTCAAATTTTGGCTTGAAAAAGCGGAAAGAGCAATGAACGGGGAAGTTGAAAATTTAAACCTTGAAAATTTACCAAAAATAAAATCCATTGATGAAAAATGAGAATCGGCAAATACCAAATATACACGGTTGAAACAGGAAGATTTAAACTTGATGGTGGCGCGATGTTTGGGATCGTCCCAAAGACAATCTGGGAGAAGCTTAACCCATCAGATGAAAAAAATAGAATTGAACTCGCATTGCGAACGCTTTTAATAGTAAGTGATGACAGAAAAATTCTTGTTGATACAGGGATCGGGAGAAAATGGGACGAGAAATATGCTGAGATTTACGGCATTGATCACACAAAATTTACACTTGAAAATTCGCTTGAAAAACTCGGAATTAAAACAGATGATATAACGGATGTCATACTGACACATTTACACTTTGACCACGCTGGTGGCTCAACCACAATTGACCCAGACGGAACTTTAAGACCAACTTTTAGAAAAGCAACTTATTACATCCAAAAGAGAAATCTTGAACTTGCCATGAACCCAAATGAAAAAGATAGAGCAAGTTATCTGCCCGAAAACTTCATGCCACTTATTGAGTTCGGTCAACTTGAAGTAATTGACGGTGAGTTTGAAATTTTTGAAGGCATTGAATTAATTGTCTCAGATGGACATACGATCGGACAACAGCTCGTCAAGGTTTCGGATGGGGACAAAACACTTGTCTATTGCGGTGATTTGATCCCAACATCATCACACATACCCATACCTTATGTCATGGCTTATGATTTACAGCCACTTATCACCATGGAGGAGAAAAAGAAACTACTAAAAAGGGCGCTTGAAGAGAATTGGATTTTATTTTTTGAACACGACCCTTACTCCGATTGCGCAACCGTCAAACAAGGTAAAAAATATATTGAACTTGACAGAAGGTTCAACCTTGATGAAGTTTAAATTCCTAAGACAAGAATGAAAACACCCGTCAATGCTATTACAACGCCGGCGATCGTGTGCGAATATCGTTCAATTTTTTCAAGTTTTACAAGTTGAATCCCAAGATAACCGACCAATGCTTGAGCTATCATCATAATCCAAGTCATAACACTGAAGACGATTATAACAGCGAGAATCCCAACGGTTTTAAACTTAAGCGAAACGAAGAACAAAGGTATAAGTGGTTCACAAGGACCGAGGACGAAAATCGCAAACAATGTCCAAATGGTTACAACTTTCTTATTCAAAATTTTTTCATCAACGATTTCATGCTTATGCGGATGTCTTGCATGCTTTAAGCCCCAAATCGCATAGGCAATGCCAAAGCCGATCAAAAGCCAAAGCCCCGCCTCCCCGCGCAACGCCTCAAGCCCTTGAAGTTTGCTTAACTCCATCCCTATAAATAATCCAACAATACCAAGCAAGACAGAAGAACCAACATGACCGATCCCAGCGACAAAAGTGACGAAAATTAATTTTTTAATTGACCATCTCTGCGCTCTTCCAATCATGATGAAAGGGAGCCAATGATCGGGCGCAAGCGCATGGAGAAAGGCTATTGAAGCAGTGCTTATAATCAAAGCTATGAATGAAGTATCGCTCATTTTAAATCTCCTCTTGTTATTTTGCTCTTACCCAAGATAGAAGCTCCTTTAAATTCGGGAATTTCCCATAACTTAAAATCGCTATTCTAAATATCCTCCCAGCGACCCAAATCATAAAAATTACTGATAGAGCAAGAATCACTATGGTTCCAATTATCTCCCAAGTTGCTGGCATTTTAACAGGAATACGTGCGACCATGAATGCGGGCGTAAATAGAGGGAAAAAGGACAAAACTTTTATCCAAAAAAGATCCGGATTTTGCATGATTAAAAACGAGAAGGCGATGGGAAGTGTAACACCAAGAGCGATATATCCAGCGATTTGTTGTGCTTCATATTCAGAGTTCACAGGTGCACCAATAGCGACGAAAAGGGCGGAATAAAAGAGATAACCAAGGACAAAATAAATAAGGGAAATAAGCATAAGGTCAAACTTTATGGAAATTAATGCATATCCAGAGAAAAAGTAAAATCCAAGGATAGCCCATATAAACATCTGCGTTAATCCAAGCATGCCAAGTCCGATTATCTTTCCCGCCATTAATTCATTTGCGTTACAAGATGATAAAAGAACTTCCACAACACGGTTTGATTTTTCCTCAACAACGCTTCGCACAAGCATTTGCCCACCTGTAAGCACAAGTATCATAAGCGCAATTATAAAAATGTATGAGCTAAAAAACAGCGCAAGAAAATCCGTCTTCTCTTCTTCACCCTTTTTTGAAATTTTTATCGTGTTATATTTAACTGGCTTAATTATTTTTGAAATCGCCTCTTTATCAACCCCGTACTTCCCAAGCTCAGATGCGATCACAATTTCTTGAAGCGCGCTCTTGAAACGCTCAATGTCCCTTATATTGCCAACATTTTGACCAACATATTGAAAATTCAAACTATCCTCAAACTCCCTCGGTATGATGATATACGCTTCAAATTCACCAGCGATCACTTTTTTATTCGCAATGCTCTTAATCTCAGCCAAGCTTTCACCCGCTTGAATCTTGATGAGAACATAATTGGGCTTGCCATCGGGAAGTTTGAACTCATTTTTAATTTTATCCTCCAACTTATCAAAAATCCACCCCGATAGATCTACGACGCCAATTCTCTTTTGCTTCAGATCCGCCTTTTCCATCAGAAATGTAGGAAGGAAACCGAAAGTGATTATCAAAGCCGGCATTAAAATTAAAGAGATAAGGAATGTCTTTGTCCTGACTTTTGTGATGTACTCCCACCAGGCGATGGTTAAAATTTTTTTCATTTAACAAATCAATTTCGTTCTCAAAAATTTTTCAGTGATAATTTAACACAATTTAAAATTTCTTTCAAGCCATTCAATACTTTAAATTTCCCTCCTTGGCAAATTCCTCAATGAGTTTTCTCTGACGCTCGTTTATTTTCTCGGGTATCTCAACCTTGACAGTGACATACATATCGCCGACATTTCCATTACTTTTGATACCGAGTCCTCTTAACCTAAATGTCGTCCCGTTTTGAGTCCCGGGTGGAATTGTCAGTTCAACTTTATTTCCATGAATTGTTTTTATTCTCATTCTGCTTCCAAGAATCGCCTGTGCGATGTTAATAGGAATTTCAACATAGATGTCGTTTCCTTTACGTTTGAAAAACTTATCATCTTGAACTCTAATATGAACATAAAGATCTCCATTTCCACCACCACCTATACCTTGTTCACCTTCGCCTCTGATTCTAAGCGTTGTCCCAGTGTCAACACCCTGGGGTATTTTAACTTTTATCTTTCTTAATCTTGAAACCTGACCTGTGCCACCACAGTTATAGCAAACTTCTGAGATTATCTTACCGCGACCGTAACAGCGCGGACAAGGTCTTGAAAAAGCAAACATACCTTTGATCTCTGATACTGTTCCGCTTCCGTTACAAACAGGGCAGGTCGTCACCTTTGCCCCTGGCTTTGCACCAGTTCCACCACAAACATCGCAAACCTCCTTCCTTGGGACATCAACATATATTTCCCCACCGTTAACTGCTGTTGTGAAAGGAACTTCAACATCTATGTGGATGTCCTCACCTCTTACAGCACCTCTTTTACTTCTTCTAAAGAATTCGCCACGGTCAAAGAACTGATTCAACAAGTCATCAATAAATGAATCCCCAAAACCAAAACCTTCACCAAATCCAGTTCTGAAATTTGAGAATATATCTTCAAAGTTGAAACCACCACCAGGAAATCCACCTTCTGCGCCGGCATAACCAAACTTTCTGAGCTGATCGTATTGTTTCCTCTTCTCCGGGTCGGAGAGAACGCTATATGCTTCGTTGATCTCTTTAAACTTTTCCTCTGCTTGTTTATCCCCCGGATTTCTATCCGGGTGATATTTCATTGCAAGCTTTTTATACGCTTGCTTTATCTCATCCTGTGTTGCGTTCTCACTCACACCGAGTATTTTATAATAATCCTTCATCCCTTGCGCTCACCTCCTTAAATAAACAAAAGGCGAATCATCCCGATTTATGCTCGGAATAATTCGCCCTTTAAATTTTGAAAATTCAAGATTAAACTGACTCAAGAACTTCTTCTTTCTTTACCGCAAGCTCA
>JAPYWO010000131.1 GCA_028276305.1 Candidatus Thermokryptus sp. | reverse complement strand
TTTCGCGGACTAAAATTAAGTATACAAAACAAAAGATGACAATAAGCGGGAAAAGAGTATGAAACCATAAAACTTTTTCCAAAGCATTCATGGACATTTTAAGTTTATCTTGCTCAATAAAATTGTAAATCCAACTTGCCTTAAAATCCCTGTGGTTTATAAATGTCGTTACTCCAACCGATGCTGTTAAAAGAAGTGTCATTAGCATTATTACATTAGCTCGCGATGTTGGTTTAACAATTGGATTATCAATCTCGTTAAATGTTAAAATATAAATAGCAACGGCAACGGATATCGTAAATGCAGTTAAAATTTTTATCCTAACGCTTCTATCCCTTTTTAAATGAGCATAAATTAAATCGTAAAAAGCGACTTCAATTTCATTTTTAAAAAGAAATCTTTTTGATATTTTCAAAAACGCTGGAATAACTTTTCGCGACTTTTTCCTTTTGTATTTTTGATCAAGCATATCCAGCAAGTTTTTGATGCTCATGAAGTTTATAGTCAAGAAAACAAGCAAAACGGAAATAAACAATACAAGTAAAGTTTCAAAAACTTTAAAACTATTGTCAATCCCGGAAAAAAATGCAAATATTTTTGAGAAAATAATTGGTGGAGTGTGTGAAAAAAATGTATCAGCAACAAATTTATCAAATAAGTTTATCGTGGAAGTTGAACTTAATAAGTATCTATTCAAAACTTGGTAAGCAAAAAATGTCAAGAAAACAACTAAAATTTGAAGGGGTAAGGTGAAACGATTCAAATCTTTGCTTCCTAATCTCGTCAAAAATATAAAAAGAATAACGATATTTGAGATTGAAATTGCGAATAAAAAAGATGTGATTAGGTAGGAAATGGAAATTAAAATTCCCTTCCCCCACGATAACCCATAGACAAGCGAAGAGAAAAAAAACAAAACTAACCCAGGAGCTATATTGAAGGATAAACTCAGCAAAAGTATATAAAACAGAAAGTTCAGAAACTTTGCGACTTTATAGCTACTGGGACTTATTGGTAGAAAGGAAAATAATTCTATTTCCGTTTGGTTTATAATCAATGTTTCAAATTCAGTCAAAACAGAAAGGAATACAAGGAAAAATTCAAGTGATAAAATAATCAAAACAAAATCAAGGGCGAAACTTTTAAAACTTGTATCTTGCGACTCTGAAAACGCAACCGACAAACTTAAAAATAAAAACCACAAAAGGTTTACTATAAGGATTGAATAAATCCTCTTGTGTTTGATTTTCCCATTTCTAATCGTCCTAAGGTCCACTTTAAGAATAAATTTTAAAATTTCCCGAAGCATTGATAAAATCAATTTTTTTCGCTTTTCTTTGAAACTAAGAGTTTTCTATACCTTCTCACGGCAGTGAGATGTTCTTCATATGTTTTTGAAAATACATGTCGTCCTCTTCCATCCGAGACAAAGTAAAGGAATTTATGCTTTTCGGGATACAAAACAGCAAGTATGGAACTTTTACCGGGGTTGTTAACAGGTCCGGGTGGTAGTCCCTTGTTAAGATAAGTGTTGTATGGAGATTGAATTGTTAAATCTTTATAATAAAGTCGCCTTGGTCCGTCAGGTATTATGTATTGAATTGTTGGATCTGCTTCAAGTGGCATATTCCTTTTTAAACGGTTTAAATATACGCCAGCAATCCTCGGTTTTTCATCCTCGTACATTGCTTCGCCTTCAACGATTGATGCAAGAGTAATAACTTGGTGAGTTGTGAAGCCAAGTTCTTTCGCTTTTATTTTCAAAGTGTCATTATAAAACCTTTTGAATTCTTCAACCAACCTTGAAATTATATTTTCTTCCTCATCCCCCCAAATAAAATTATATGTGTCAGGCATTAGGTATCCTTCAAGGGTGTTAGATTCAATTCCAAGTTTCCTTGCAAACTCCGGAGAATTTACAAGCGACATAAATTTCGCAGAATCAACGCCTACTTTTGACTTTAAAATTCCAGCGATCCTTTTGGCAGTTAATCCCTCTGGAATTGTAACGGTAAACGCAAATACAAGCTTGGGGTTTACTATTTCGTTTAAAACAACCGCTATTGGAAGATTATCACTGAGAATATATCTCCCAGATTTTATTTTTTTGTCATAGCCAAAAACTTTTGAAACTGTCAACGCTAAAAATTTGTCCCTTATCAAACCACGATCACTGAGTGTTTCTAAAACGAACTTAAAGGAAGAATTTTTAGGAATGTCAACTATCTCTAATTTCGTTGGAGGAATGTTTGTAATGAAAAGATTTTTGTTTAAATAAAATAGAAGCAAAAGGGAAAGCAATAAGATTAAATATCTTAGATTATCTAAAAGCTTGACATTGCCGTTTTTAAAATTATAAATTCGCTGTAGTTTTTCCCTTTGTTCAGCAGATTCTCTTTCAAGTCGCCTTGATTCGTCTATTATTCGCTCATACAACCTTTTGATCGCCATATCAGACAAAGGTCCGAAATTATGTTTTGTCACATTTTCAATGACCTGTTTTTCTCTTTCTGGTGAATAAATGGGCAAATTTAACTCTTGTTTTAATTTCCCAATTTCATCTGCGTATCTAGCTCTTCTATTTAAAAGGCGAACTATCCTGATATCAATCTTATCAATTTTTTTGCGCCATTTTTCAATTTCATCATACTTATTTTTTCTACCGAAAAGACCCATATTTTAGCTCAGATATAAATTCTGAAGCTATTTTAATACACATTGACACATCGCTCGCAATTGATAATTTTTTTATCAAAGCTGAGCCGACAACAGCGCCCATTGCCCAATCCCACACCTTTAAAACATGCTCTCTTTTTGAAATGCCGAAGCCAACGACAAAGGGTTTTGTAGAAAATTTTCTTACCTTATTCATAAAATTAACAAACTCACCATCACCGAAATTCTCTCTTTCACCGGTTACGCCTGTTATAGAAATGCAATAAATGAAATGTGTTGATTTTTCAGAGATAAGTTTTATTCTCTCTTCGCTTGAGTTTGGCGCAACGAGAAATATATTGCTTAAACCATAGCTTTTGGATAAATCAATTAAATTTTCCGCTTCATCAACTGGTAAATCAGGAACAATTAAACCGTCAACTCCTGAATTAACAGCGCCAAAGATAAATTTTTCAAGCCCTCTACTTATAATTGAATTTGCATATCCCATCAAAATAATCGGAGTGTCGTAATTTCTTCTGAACAATGAAATGAGGTCAAAAATTTTTTTTAGGGTGATGCCATTTTTTAAAGCTACCAAAGATGAATTTTGAATCGTTACACCATCTGCTATAGGGTCGCTGAAGGGAATTCCAACTTCTATCATATCAGCACCAGATTTTGCAAGCGCTTCAAGAAGTTGCAAAGTTACACCTGGAAAAGGAAATTCCGGAGTTATATAGGGTATAAGCAGTTTTTCATCCTTTTTTAAAACCTTTTCAATTCTGTTCATCTCGTCAAATTTTTAAATTTGGAATTGGTGAAATTTCTAAATCGCTTTTTATTCCAGCTTTTAACTTAACATAACCTGCATATGCTATCATTCCCGCATTATCAGTGCAAAATGTAAGATCCGGGATGTAAAGTTTAAAACCGAGTTCATTAGCTTTTTCAATCATTCTTTTCCTTAACTCTGAATTTGCAGCGACACCTCCAACTACTGATATACTTTTGATGTTAAAGTCCATAGCTGCTTTGAAAGTTTGCTCAACGAGTCCGTCAACAACTGCTTTTTGAAAACTGGCGCAGATATTCGGTATAAACTTCCTTTTCTCATCCTCACTGAGATTTTGGAAGTTTATTCTTTTAAGATAATATAACACCGCTGTCTTTAATCCGCTAAAGCTAAATTCATAACCTGAAGTTCGCTTTGATGGAATTGGCTTTGGGAATTTAACAAAATTTGGATCGCCTTCCCGAGATAATTTATCAATAATTGGTCCACCTGGGTATCCAAGACCGAGTAGTTTTGCGACTTTATCAAATGCCTCTCCAGCTGCATCATCTCTTGTTTGCCCGAGTAGTTTGAAATTTAGAAGGTTTTCCACAAGAACCAACATGGTATGACCTCCGGAAATAACGAGTGAAATAAACGGTGGCTCTGGAGTTTCATTAGATAAGAAAACAGAGAAAATATGCCCCTCAATGTGATTTACTCCGATTATTGGAACTCTTAACGCATAAGCCATCGCCTTTGCGAAACTGACCCCAACAAGAAGCGAACCAATCAACCCAGGTCCGTATGTTACAGCAATTGCGTTTATATCGCTTTTATTTATACCTGCCAAGTTAATTGCTTCACCTACAACTTGCACGATTATCTTTTGATGTGCCCTTGATGCAAGTTCCGGGACAACTCCGCCATATTTTGAATGAAAATATTGCGATGACACAACGCTTGATAACAAATTACCATCTTTCAAGACAGCTGCGGATGTTTCATCACACGATGTTTCTATTCCAAGCACGATCATCTTGTGTTGGACTTTTTAAAAAAGTTAATCAAAAGATGTATTTAATTCAAGAAAACTTTTAAAACGAGAGGAAGTTTTGTATAATTAAGAAAAAGAAAAAGGTTATGCGAATGATCGTGCGAGGTTTTAAGTTGCTTATACGCTCTTTTATGGATTTCATCTTCATTTCGGAGTGTGAAATTTGTGGAAAGTATCTTGAAGATAGCAAGGTGATAGTTTGTAAAGAATGCCTCAATAAAATTGAAAGAGTTGATCGCTTTGATATTGAGAGAAAATTTGAGGAGAAATTTGCTGGGGGCTTTATAAGTAAAGCGTTTTCATGTTTTCACTTTGAAGAAAACACAATAGTCCAGAAATTAATTCACGAGATGAAATACAACAATAAACGATCAATCGGAAAAATTCTTGGCGAAATCCTTGGCTCATCTATAAGAGATGAACATGACTTCATTACCGCTGATGCGCTTCTTCCTGTTCCTCTTCATAAAATAAGAAAGCGCGAAAGAGGTTATAATCAAAGCGAGCTAATCGCGCTCGGAGTAAGCAAAGTTATAGGAGTTAAAGTTATTGACGACCTTTTGGTTAGAGTAAGAAACACTCAAACGCAAACTAAGTTGAATCTCCACGAGAGAAAAGAAAATGTTAAAGATGCTTTCAAGGTTAAAAGTAAATATAAAGATTTCGTTGTAGGTAAGAAGTT
>JAPYWO010000129.1 GCA_028276305.1 Candidatus Thermokryptus sp. | reverse complement strand
GTACATACTTGACCTTGAGCGCGAGGCGTTTTTGAGCTTGTGTGGTGAGAAGAAAACGCAGGAGAGAATGCAGTATATCTTAAAATATGGAAAACCGTTAAGAAATTAAATCAAAAATTGGAGGGCAAAATGAGGTCTGCATATATCGTAACAGCACTTAGAACAGCGGTTGGAAAGGCGAAAAAGGGCACATTGAAAGATTTTCGTCCGGATGAAATGCTTTCAACTGTCATTTCAGAGCTTGTCAAGAAAACGCCAAATTTAAACCCCGCTGAAATTGATGATGTCATAATCGGTTGCGCATTCCCTGAAGGTGAGCAAGGTTTAAATATCGCAAGGATAGCAAGTTTAAGAGCTGGATTGCCGGTGAATGTCCCAGCGATAACCATCAATAGATTTTGTTCATCAGGATTGCAATCAATAGCTTTTGCTGCTGAAAGAATTATGCTCGGTCACGCTGACATCATTATCGCAGGCGGTGTTGAATCAATGAGCTTGGTCCCGATGACTGGAAATAAATTTTCGGCAAATCCGTATCTTGCGGAAAATTACCCCGAGGTTTACATCAGCATGGGCTTGACGGCTGAGAGGGTCGCTGAGAAATATCAGATAACTCGCCAGATGCAGGATGAATTTGCACTTAAAAGTCACCAGAAGGCATTGAAGGCAATTCAAGATGGAAAATTTAAAGATGAGATTGTTCCTCTCAAGGTTGTGAATAAATATATAAATGGCAAGGGGGAGAAAATCATAGAAGAGAAAATTTTTGACACGGACGAGGGACCAAGGGCTGACACATCGCTTGAAAAACTTGCACAGCTTAAACCAGCGTTCAAAGAAGGTGGGACTGTTACAGCTGGAAATTCATCGCAAATGAGCGATGGAGCCGCTGGTGTCGTAGTTATGTCTGAAGAAAAAGTAAAAGAGCTTGGCTTAAAGCCCATCGCCAGATTTGTCTCATTTGCCGTTGCTGGGGTTCCACCTGAAATTATGGGTATAGGTCCTGTTGAAGCTATACCAAAAGCGCTGAAATTAGCGGGGCTAAAACTTGAAGATATCGGCTTAATTGAACTTAACGAAGCTTTCGCTGCTCAAACGCTTGCGGTTATAAAACTCGCGGGGTTAAATGAGGAAATAATCAATGTCAATGGTGGCGCAATCGCTCTGGGGCATCCTCTCGGTTGCACGGGAGCTAAACTCACGGTAACGCTTTTAAATGAGATGAAAAGAAGAAATGTTAAATACGGTATGGTCACTATGTGCATCGGTGGCGGAATGGGCGCAGCTGGAATCTTTGAGCTTGTTTAAACTTAAACCCCGACCTGAATCAAGGTCGGGGTTATTTTTTTACTGCGCGTTCTTAAAATAAATAATGATAAGCGAAGCCCCAGCGAGGGCGAGATTTTTGAAGAAATGCGCCATTTGGTTTGCAGAAAGCCCAGGGTCTTGAACTCCCCAAAACTTATGCATTATAAATGCGGTTGGGATTAAGAAAACCACAAGTAAAATCGCTCCAATAGTTGTGTAGAAATCAAATAAAACGCTCAATCCCCCAAGGATTATCATTAATCCAGTCAAAGGGACTAAAATCTCCGGTGCCGGTGCTTTCATCATTTGTGCATAAGCGACCATGTCTTTGCGATTTCTAAAATGACCAAACCCGGACATTATAAATAGAGCTGAGAATAAAATTCTGCCGATTATCCAGATTGCTTCCATTTTTTCATCTCCTTGATTTTATTTTTTAAGATAGTTCTTTTTTGAGCAAGCCAAGTTCAACTGAAACTCTTCCCGGTCCGAAGACCAAAATAGCCAGTGCGCATCCAAGCAGTGCGAGGTCAAGTTCAAATCCAACACCCGGTTTATCAAACGGTGCAATGAGCCCGACCTTTAGCTTGGCGAATAAAGTTGCCCCTATCATATTAATTGCTATCAAAAGTCCAGCCCATCGTGAGAAAAGTCCGAGGATTAAGGCAATCCCACCGAAGAATTCAACGATTGAAACAACAACAGCGAAAAATCCAGGGAATGGAATCCCAAGCTGACCGAAGAATTGGCTTACTCCGGATATTCCCCAGACGAACAGCTTCGGATACCCATGGGCAATGAAGACCACGCCAAGTATCAACCGAATTACAAAAAGGGCTATATCGCTGACAACTTTGTTTGAAAGTTTTGTCAACATAGCTTTAACCTATTTTGTTTTAGTTTTGTTATATCTCAACTGCTTTTTTCTTAACAAGACGCCCCATTTGATAATCCTCAATTGCCTGATAAATTTCCTCCTTCGTGTTCATAACAAATGGACCCCACCTTGCGACCGGTTCATTTAATGGCTGTGCGCAGCCAATTAGCACAACTGAATTTTTTAATGCAGTGAATTTAATTTTATTTCCTTCGGATAAAACCCCGATGAAGCCATCTCTAATTCTGACATTTTCAGGTAATTCAATCAAGCCCTCAGATACAAGGCAAAAGCAATTCGTCTTATCGGGTATTTCAAACTCAAATTTCTCTCCCTCACTTATTCTAACATCAATGTATAAGAAGGGATAATATGCGAGATTAGTTTGGTTTATATCTTTAAATTCGCCGGATAAGAGGTTTATCTTGAAGTTCCTTTCGTTGATTTCAAGTGCTTTAAAATTATGATAAAACGGGTCGCTCATTTTTTCCTTTGCCGGTGAATTTAACCATAGTTGAAAACCCCAGAGCAAACCATTTTTCATCTTTGGCATTTCGCTGTGAATCACCCCACTTCCAGCGTTCATCCATTGAAGTCCTCCCGAAGTTAAATTCCCTTTGCTCCCAGTACTATCCCAATGCTCAAAATCGCCACTTATCATGTAAGTTAGAGTTTGAAAACCACGATGCGGATGGGGTGGGAAACCAGCTATATAATCATCTGGGTTGTCACTTTTAAATTCATCAAGCAAAGGGAACGGGTCAAGATAATTTAAATATGGGGAGCCGATGTATCTTTTCAGCCTAACACCGGCACCATCTCTGACTTCAATTCCCGGGAAAATTCCTTTTACAGAGCGATATTTTTCTATTTTAATCATCTTTTTAAGTAGCTTTAATTTTGAAATTGTGCGAGATAACTTGAAAACTCAGCGAGCGTTTTTTTGTTGACGCTGAAATAATGAAATTGCCCCTCCCTTCTAACATCCACAAGACCGCTTTCCGTCAAAATTTTAAGATGATGTGAAATTGTTGGTTGTCTTAAGCCGATTTTTTCTGTGATCTCTTTGCAACTTATCTCCTTTGACTTAGCTATTAGTTCAAAAATCTTACATCTTGTTTCATCCGCAAGTGCTTTAGCGAGTTTTGAAATTTTTGTTTTCGCCATTGACCTTGTTTTTTATTTAGAAATATAGACAAACTTCTATATAAATATAATGAAAAGTTTTCCCTTTGTCAAGTCAAAAAACACTGAGGTAAGTTTGTTCAACTTGCATTTTTTTGCTCTATTCATTATATTTATCTCGGTTTTAGGGAGCCGTGGTGCAATTGGTCAGCACGCCAGCCTGTCACGCTGGAAGTTGCGGGTTCGAGCCCCGTCGGCTCCGCAAATAAAAAAGGGCAGGTCAGTTGACCTGCCCTTTGATTTTTTAAACTAATTGAAAATTATCTCGCAAGCACCATCTTCCGCGTTGCGGTGAAATTACCCGCTTGCAACCTGTAAATATAAATACCGCTTGCTACATACTCACCATAATCGTTCTTCCCGTTCCACTGCACTCTATAAAGACCGGGTTCAAACTCTTGACCATCAATTAAAGTCCTCACAATTCTGCCAGTTATGTCATAAATTACAAGCCGAACATTGCTTCTCTTCGCTATTGAAAATTCAATCGTTGTGCTCGGGTTAAACGGATTCGGATAGTTTTGACTCAGTTCAAATTTGCTAACAATACCGGCAATTTGTTCAACCTTTGTTGGCCACCAACTTCTGAAATACATCCACAATGTATCAGCAAGCTGAATATCCGTCGCCTCTGTCCAATCAGTGAGGTTAGCATCTGTTGGTATACCAAAAGTTGGGATATTTCCAGTTGGATTCCTGTGGCAACTCGCTGAACAAGAGTTAATCATACCCTTGGTAGGCGTTGTAACATTCTTGTAATCCAGCGTCTTCTTTGGCGATATAACTTCAAAAGTATGGCTATGAATGTCATATGCTTTCGCTGTTATAGCTGTTTTAGCCATATGGCACTTTGAACATCTGCTTGCCCCGCCAGTATTATTTTTGTTCTCGGGGTCATAGGAGTGATGAGTATGCCTGGTAACAACCGCAGCAATTGTGTCTTTATTGGCAACTGGGTCTTGAATCATCGCTCTCGTCAGACCTGCAAATGGACCATAACCAGCATGGCAAGCCAAACATAAAGTATTGTCATCGTTTTTCGTTTTTACCCAGATATAATTACCGCTTTGATCTCTAACATAAAGCGAATCAACTATTTGATGGCTATTACTTGTGACTTTGTGAGGATTGTGGCATTCAAAGCAGGTTAGTTTATGGTATGGATTAGTATAATGCTTTGATTTCAAAATATCATTATATTGCTGATGATGTTGACGCGAGGTGTAATTATCTGGCCATAAACCCGGTTTGTGAACAACATAAAGCCCAAGCGAATCACCAGGGACATACGCCTTGTTATTTGTCTCATCCCAAGCATATTCATAAGTATGCCATGAGCTTGAGCCACGGAAATGGCACTGCCCGCACACTTCAAGCTGTCTCTCATATGACAAATTCTTCGGGTTAATTATCTTGGTCTTGTCTCCCGTTGAGGCGTGCTCAGCTCCAGGTCCATGGCAATTTTCACATCCGATTACCATATCACTAACACTGTTATTGTTCGCCCACTTCGCAATCCAAAATGTATCGTTTTGAGCGCTTACATATTTCGTTATGTTAAGCCCTGTGACATGGCAACCAGCACAATTCTTGTCATAAGATTTACTCCTAAATGAATTCGTGTTAGTCGCTTTTAAAGTCCCGTCGCTATTAAACCAATTCCCAGGATTATAAGTTGTCCAACTCCCCGTTGAATTATCAAGATAACCCTTCATGTTCCACTGAATCGGGAGCATATAATAACTGCTGTCAATCTTCACAAGATATCTCTGTTTCCATCCATAGCCATATACTAAAGCAATC
>JAPYWO010000128.1 GCA_028276305.1 Candidatus Thermokryptus sp. | reverse complement strand
GACGATGGATTAATTGAAGTCAAGGGACGGAAGATAAAAATTTTAAACTTGGAAAAGTTAAGAAAACTTGCGCAACAAAAATAAAAATTTAGGAAGCCATGATAGTAATTTTAGCTTTAATTTTGACCGGATCTGTTTTTGCACAAAACTTGATCGTCTTGAACAAGTCAGAAAACAACGCTATGATTTTTGACCTTCGCTCCGATAAACTCCTTGCAAAGATTCCAACTGGCGAAGCACCGCACGAGGTTGCAATCTCACCCGATAAAAAATTCGCCGTTATAACAAATTATGGAACACGGGAAAACCCCGGAAACACACTCACATTAATTAACCTTGAGAGATTAACGGTTGAAAAAACGATAAATCTTGAAAATTACCGCAGACCACATGGCGTCGCTTGGATTGACAACGATAAAGTTATCATAACAGCTGAAGCAAACAAATCAATAGTCATCGTTGATGTAAAAATCGGTCAGATCATAAAATCAATCCAAACTGAACAAGATATATCACACATGCTTGCGCTTTCAAAAGATGCGAAAAAATGTTTCGTTGCGAACATCGCATCTGGGAGCGTAAGCGTAATTGACTTAAAAGATTCAAAACTTCTAAAGAACATCCCCACAGGAAAAGGAAGCGAAGGAATTGACATAACTCCAAGTGGAGATGAGGTTTGGGTCACTAACAGAGCTGAAGACAGCATCGCCGTCATTGATGCGAAAAGTTTTGAAGTAAAGAAGAAAATAAAAATTGACGGTTTCCCGATCAGAGTTAAAATCTCAATGGATGGGAAATTCGCCGTTGTATCTTGTGCAAGAGCTGGTGAAATTGCAATCATAGACGCAAGAAATAAAACTCTCATAAAAAGGATTAAAACTGCGGAAAAATCCGATATTGAAACCTCCGGGCGGTTGTTTGGTTCAACATTTGGAGATAGCCCTGTGCCAATTGGAATTGCGTTCGCTGATAAAAATCTGGTTTATGTCGCTAACTCAAACGCCGATATAATAAGTGCGATTGACATTGAAAGCGGGAAAATTGTAAAAACCATAAAAACCGGAAAGGAACCCGACGGAATAGCAATATGGTAGGTTTAATTTGCTTTTGATCGTCAAAAAACTTAAGTTGAATTGCTGTTCATCAGCCCATTTTTATCTATTCACTGGGGGATGAACGCAAACTATATATAAACTAATTTTTGGAGATCTATCATGCGTAAGCTTTTTGTAGCGGTTTTAGCGATTCTTTTCCTACTCCCTGTTTTCTCAAACGCCCAATCTCAAAGAGATGGTAAATGGTGGAAGAAACTTGACCAGAATGCGAAGATTTACTTTGTCGCGGGATTTTGGAATGGTGTGACCTGGGGAGATGATGTCCTTGCAGATGCTTTATCAAATCTTGAAAAGAACAATGTTATAAATGAAGATATCGCAAACGCAATTATGAAAAAGTGGACTTCATACACAAACATCGGCTCAACGACAGTTGGTGACATCGTCGGTAGAATTGACAATTTATACTCCGACATTCAAAATGAAACTATAAACCTCAGCGATGCGATGACGCTTGTTGTTTTAAATATCCAGGGGCTTTCAATGTCCGACCAGACCATGCAACAGCTCATTCAATCGTTCAGGAAGAAGTAAAATTTTATCTTATATCAAAGCGCAGGGGCATAGGGCACGCATTTGAAAAAGTTGCAACAAGCACAACCTCACCAAATTCCGTTGCCTTCTTATATGCCTCGCGTAGCGCTTCAAAAACTTTCTCTTCATCTCCATATAAAAGTGTGCTCATTGAACCAACTTGCGTTTCAAGCCCGTAAGATTTGAAAATCTCAATCACAGTGTTTATTGGCTCAACTATATCCATTTGTCTTAATGGATACAAACTTACTTGAACTGCAACAGCCATTTATTCCCTCTTTTTCTTTTCATCCGCAAAAAATGTCCAGTATAACCCAAGCCCCAACAACAAGCCATAAAAAGTTGAAGTATAGGGATTGCTCGTGATAGGACATGTTCCAGACCTACAGCCGATGAAAAAATAGTAAAAATAGCCAGCTAAAGCCCCAGCAATGAGAAAAACCAAGAGTTTAACTTTTTTCACAATCACTCATCCCCTTTATTCTTTAACCCGAGAACTTCATTCAATTCGTCAATTATTTGCTCCATCTCATCTTCTTTTCCCTTATCCTTTATCGCCTGCTCAAGCGTTCCCCATATCGGCTCACCACAAACAATGCATTTAATCCCCTTTTTCATAAGAAAACCAACTGATTCTGGAAATTCTGTGACAAGGTCTTCAATGGTTATATCTTTCGTAATCCTTTTCATCTTTCCCCTCCCTGATTGTTTTGTTCCACTCAATGAACCCACCTTTCAGATTATAAACATTTCTAAACCCATGCTTGATTAAGATTTCGCTCGCCTTTCTGCTTCTACTTCCGCTCCTGCAATAAACGATGATCTCATACTTTTTATACTTGTTCAGTTCCCCGATCATTTTCTCAATCTCCTGAACCGGGATGTTTATCGCTCCTTCTATATGACCTTGAGAAAATTCCTCTGGCGTTCTCACATCAAGTATAAAGACGTTCTTCTTTGCTTTAATTTTTTCCTTCGCTTCAATCGGGCTTATATCCACAAAAGATGCACCCGAGCCCCTGTGCGCCCGCATCCCACATCCAAACAGATAAAAAAGAAAAAACGAAAACAAAATATAAAACTTTAAACGCCAGCTCATCCTTTCACACAAATAACTTTGTAATGCGACTGATTTAATTCACCAAATTCAAGGATTTTAAAACCAAATTTTTCCAACTTCGTCAAAATTTCCTCCAACGATATTCTCTCCTCATAAGGCGGTCCTGACTCCTCATGTTGTTTCTTCCATTCAAGGATGACCACTCTTCCATCGTCTTTGGTTATCCTTTTAACCTCGTTAAAAAATTTCTCAAGGTCATCATTTTCATGCGCCACAAAAGCAATGAAAGTAAAATCGCTAATCCCAACATCAAGTGGAAAATCATAATCGCTTCTTGCAAGAATTGGTATCACATTTGAGGGTAATCCTCTCTCCTTTAATTTATCAAGCATCTCTTCCTGAATATCAACAGCATAGACACGCCCATTTTCTCCGACAATTTTTGAAGCTGGAATTGTGAAGTAACCACTACCACACCCAACATCAACCATTGTCATTCCCTTTGAAAGACCGCAGGACTTTAAAATCTCATCCGGTGGCAAAATTTTCATCCTTTCTTCACTATGAAGGCGATGGGCGTTCTCATGATGGAATTTATGCATCTTCATTCATCTAATTTTATTTTAACGCTCACAGCGCCCCTAAAATCACCGGCTTTATAACCCGTAGCTTTATCCTCGGGATATTTCTCCTTCAAAAAATTCTTTATCTCCTTGCTCAAAAAATCATCCGTTCCATGACAATTTAAACACATCGGCTGGACGATAAGCGGTTTAAAATATCGCAGATACCTCCCGTCCTTATCATTGACAACCTCGTAATATTCCTGCGGTAAATTTCCCTCTCTGTTAAGTTCATCAAGCTTTTTTAATATGGCAAGTTCGTAATCATCCGGCTTGTCAAGTTCGTTTCTATATTTTTCGCTCACCCTTCGGACATAAATTCCGTATTTGCTCTGGTGCGCCTTGATTATGTCTTGTGCAAGATTTGAGCATGCAGAAATTGCGTTAAGATAACCACCTTTGCCAAGCTCTTTAAACAATGTCGCCTTCACCGAATCAACGAGATTATCAGAAACCTTCCTCGCAAGGTCAACCGCTTTTTGTACTTTTTGGTCACCTTGACCCTGTAAAAGAAAAATGAGTAAGATTGCGACTGCGACTTTATTCATTTTTAACCACCTCTGTTTCCGGTTGAATTATTTTATAACTATAGGTGACCTCTGCGCCCGACTTTTTTAAAATAGCAGAAACAGAACAATACTTCGTCTGGGATAATTCTATCGCTTGCTCAACATCTTTTTCTCTCACATCTTTACCGTAAATCAAATACTCAATCTTAACCTTTGTATATACCTTCGGATGCTCTTCAGCTCTTTCACCGGTAATTATCATCTCAAATTTGTCAAACTTAACCCTTTTCTTCCTCAATATGCTCACCACATCCATACCAGTACAACCGCCAAGAGCGACAAGCACCAGTTCCATCGGTCTCGTTCCAGCGTCACTTCCTCCAACGCTTTCAGCACCATCCATCACAACCCAATGATTTGATTCACCTTTGCCGATGAAGGTCATCCCATCAACGAATTTAACTTCAACTTTAGCCATTTTAACTCCCACTTTGTTTTAAAATTTCCCGTAAGATAAAAGAAAACCGACCAAAGCGAAATAAATAGTGCTTATCTTCGGATTACAAAGAAGAGGACACATTCCCCCTATTTTTGAGAAATATCTACCGACGAAGAAACCAAAAACACCACCGACAACCGCACCAATTACACCTGCAAACATATCTCAACTCACTTTATTTTGCCCAAATGTAATAATACCAAATTTTTTCGTCAACTTCCTTTTCAACATAATTACAACTCTCACATCTCCATACCTCATTATCTCCACAACACCTCCTGAGGTGAAGCATTTCCTCACCACAAACAGGACATTTCTTGACTTCAAACCTCACCTCGCTAAAATTTAAAACAACCGATTTTTTTATCGCTTCATTTTTCATTTAAAAGCATAATTATATCTCTTTCAAAAACTTCCTTCGGACGATAGCCAACATATTTTGCTCTTATATTCCCCTTTTTATCAATCACAAATGTCGTTGGTATCCCTCTTATTCCGCCGTAATCTTGCGTGACTTTATAATTACCTATCAAGATGTGATAATTTATACCGAATTCCTTCATAAATGGCACAACATCTTTAACTCCGCCCTCGTCAAGTGAAATACCGATTATTTCAACACCTTTATCTTTATACTTCTTGTAAAGATCAATGAAACCAGGAATCTCAGCCCTGCAAGGGGGACACCAAGTCGCCCAAAAATCAAGGATTATAACCTTCCCCTTGAAGTCGGAAAGTTTAACTTTCTTCCCGTTTACATCTGGGAGTTCAAAATCAGGTGCGGGTTTTATATCAAACGGAACACTTGCAACTGCTTTTGAAATAGTTGTGTAACTTTCATCGCCATTTGAATTTTCAGCTTTCCTCGCCATATAGCCGAAATAACCGATAGCAAGTATCAAAAACAAAAGCCCAACGATAGGCAACAAATTTGTTTTCCTTTGTTCTTTTTTTGCCATAATTTG
>JAPYWO010000127.1 GCA_028276305.1 Candidatus Thermokryptus sp. | reverse complement strand
TTGTCGTATGCGACCAGAGTAAAACAAGTTTAAGCGATGAATTCATAAGGGAGTTCATTTCTTCTGGTTTTTTCAAGTTGGTTGGCTATGTTGATGATTTGAGGAAGATAGATGGCTTTCTTGTGTCTGGCAGAGCAAAAGTTGGAATAGTTATATCACACGATTTTGCAAACGAAATCGCGATGGGAAGACCTGTTAAGGTTCAGATAATAATTGATGGTAGCGATGCAAATACGGCAAATGTTGTGCTTGGCTATGTTCAACAAATCGTTCAAGGTTTTTCAAGAGGTGAAATTGAAAATTATATTTTTAAAATCACTGGAAGAAATATCCAGGCGATTGACCTGAAACCGAGAATTTGGTTCAATCAGGAACTTAAGAGTGTAAATTTTTTCATCCCGGGGCTTATGGGATTGATCATGATGGTTATGACTGTATTGATGACATCGCTTTCAATATCAAGGGAAAGGGAACTGGGTTCATTTGAGAGGTTGATATCAACACCGCTTTCTCCAAGTTTCATCATCGCTGGGAAATTAATCCCTTACGCTGTCCTTGCCTTTATTGATTCGGTTCTAATACTTTTTGCAGGTTATATCCTTTTCAACCTCAAAGTCAAAGGTGACCTGTTTTCACTTTTATTTGTGACGGTGATTTTTATTTTTTGTGGATTAAACATCGGCTTGATAATTTCAACCGTTGCAAGGTCTCAGCAATCAACCATGGCGATAGCTTTTATTTCAACGGTTGTTCCTACTTTCATACTTTCTGGTTTCGTTTTTCCGATAAGAAATATGCCTTGGGTTTTGCAACTGCTTTCGTATCTCGTCCCAGCGAGGTATTATCTTGATGTGATACGAGGTATAATTTTGAAAGGGAATGGACTTTTTGAGCATGTTAAGTATGTCTTTATTCTTTTGTTTTTTATCTTTTCCACTTTTGTAGTTGCTTCGTTAAGGTTAAGAAAATTGATGCGTGAAATTTAATGTTTAGAATAATTTCGGTTTTCAAAAAGGAAATTTTACAGATACGCAGAAATCGGCTTCTTATGGGGATTATGATAATAGCTCCGGTGATACAGCTTTTCATACTTGGATATGCTGCTACATTTGAGGTGAAGAATTTACCCGTTGCTATCTTTGATTTAGATAAAAGCCGTTTGACAAGAGAGATTGTAAATGCGATAAATTCAACGGAGACATTTGATGTCGTGCTTTATATTGATAGTTCAAGAGAAATTGATGAGGTTTTGAAAATTGGTAAGGCGAATTTAGTTATAGTTTTCCCGAGTGAATTTGAGAAAAAAATTATTAAAGGTGAAAAGGTTGAACTTATGGTCGTTGTTGATGGAAGCGATGCCAACTCGGCTACAATTGCGCTTGGATTTTTTGTGAGCATGATTTGGGATAAATTTATCTCAGAGGTTGAGAAAAAATTATTATCAATGGGTTTTAAAACCCTTCCTGTGTGCGAGCCGGAAGTGAGGGTGTGGTTCAATCCTGAAATGAGGTCAGCAGTTTTCATTGTCCCGGGTTTGATCGGGATGATACTTATAACCGTTACCTTGATAATGACTTCAATGTCAATGGTTAGGGAAAGGGAACAAGGGACGATTGAGCAGTTGCTCGTCACACCGATTAAAAGTTACGAGTTGTTGATAGGTAAAATTTTGCCATTTGTTTTAATTGGTCTGTTTGATGCGGTAGCAATTATACTTGTGGGGAGGTTTTGGTTTAAAGTTCCGTTGCGTGGGAGTTTGTTTTTGCTTTTCGTTTCAACATTTATTTTTCTTATGACGACGCTTGGTTTAGGAATTTTTTCGTCAGTTGTTTCAAGGACACAACAACAGGCGTTGATGACAGCGTATTTTTTTGCGATGCCAAATATAATCCTTTCTGGCTTTGTATTTCCAGTTGAAAGCATGCCTTTATTGATAAGGTTCATCACTAATTTTATCCCGTTGAAGTACTTCCTTTTGATCCTTCGTGGGATTTTTCTCAAGGGGGCGGGGTTTGAACTACTTTATCCAAATATAATTGTTCTCCTCTGTTTTGGGGTTTTAATTTTCGGTTTCAGCGTTTTCAGGTTTAGGAAGTATATCGGATGAGATTTGTCTTGCTTATGTTTTATTTTTTCTTTATATTTTAAAAAATTTTTCAAAAAGCCGATAGAGGTTTTAATGAAGATCAACATCTCAAAGTTGTCCGATGGGGAACACAATTACACATTTATAACGAAACCATCGGAACTTGAAATTGACGAGAGGAGATTTAATAAACCAGTTTATGTTGAGGTTACTCTTGAAAAGTCAAGACGACAGATCTTTTTAAAAGCAAATGTCTACACCGTTGGTAGATTCCAGTGCGATAGGTGTGTTGAGGATTTTGATTTAGTGCTTGAGAATAGCTATAGGATGTACTATGTTTACAGCGAGGAGGAATCAAAGAAGTACGAGCCGGACGAGGTTATGGTTATAACTCCTGAGACGAATGAGATTGACATATCCGATGATGTGAGACAGATGGTGTTGCTTTCGGTTCCGATGAAGTTGCTATGCTATGAGGAGTGTCTTGGGCTTTGTCCGAGATGCGGTAAAAATTTAAATTTTGAGGTTTGTACTTGTAAAGTTGAGGAGATAGACCCGCGTTGGGCTCCTCTTTTAAAACTTATGGAAGATGAAAATTTTAAAAGTGAAAACTAAAATTGAGGTGATTTGATATGCCAAATCCAAAGCGTAGACATTCAAGGTCGCGTAGGGACAAGAGAAGAGCTAATTACAAGCCAACAGCGCCAACATTAAGCGAATGTCCACAATGTCATGAACCGAAGCTACCTCACCGTGCTTGTCCAAAATGCGGTTATTATCACGGTAGAACCGTGATAACTCCAAAAGAATAATTTCAATTTTATGAAGACAAGGCGAGCGATAAATAAGGAGGAACTGAAAAATGCTTTGCTTGAGCTGATGTCCGAAGACGCTGATTTTAGAAGGGAGATATCTGTGCTTTTGCTTCGTGAGGAACCCGTGACGAGAAGTTATCTTGATGAGAGTTTGATAAAGCTTTCAAAGCAATTTGATGATAAACTTTTAGAGCTCAGAAGGGAAATCGCCGAGGAAAATAAGGCGATGAGAGCTGAATTCTGGGAGGAGATAAGGAAATTGAGAGAGGAAATGGCAAGGGAAAATCAAGCGATGCGGGCTGAGTTTTGGGAGGAGATAAGGAAATTGAGAGAGGAAATGGCAAGGGAAAATCAAGCGATGCGGGCTGAGTTTTGGGAGGAGATAAGGAAATTAAGAGAGGAGATGGCGAGGGAGAATCAGGCGATGAGGGCTGAATTTTGGCGTGAAATGAATAAGTTCAGAGAGGAATTTACCGAAAGTTTAAAACAGTTTGAGCGAAGTTTCAATATAAGATTGAGCATAGTTGGGAACCGATGGGGAATAAATGCAGAGATGGCATTTAAAGAAGGGATGAAAACAATTGTTGAAAAAGAGTTTGGTTGGAAAGTTACGAAGTGGAGATATGAAGGCATCTTACCGGATATTCACCCGAAGAGGGATAAGTATGAGATTGATGTCGTTATAAGCGATAGCGAGGTGATTTTAGTTGAGATAAAAGGTAGCGCTTCAGAAGCAGATGTCATTAAGTTTTATGATAATGTCAGGGCTTATGAGCGTGTAAATGGTGTAAAGGCGAAGCGTAAGGTTTTGATTGTTGCGCTTGCTTATCCAGATGCGAGATTGGAAGCTCAAAAATATGGCATTGAATTAATATCCCCTTCAACATTCCCTGAAATTCCAATTGAGTTCATTTTGTGAGATGGAAAATTCAAAGAAGATTAAAATCGCTGTTGATGCGATGGGTGGGGACTATGCACCCAAGAATGTGATTGAGGGTGCAATCATGGCTTTAAGGGAATCTAACAATCGTTTTGAGATTGTATTTGTTGGCGATGAGAAGAAGATAAAAAATGAACTGAGAAAGTATGATACCATCGGGTTGAATTACTCAATTGTTGATGCGCCTCAGGTGATAGGGATGGATGATATTCCTACGGTGGCTTTGAGGAGGAAAAAGAACTCCTCAATAGTTGTTGGGATGAAACTTCATAGCGATGGGGAAGTTGATGCATTTGCAAGTGCTGGCAACACTGGGGCGGTTTTGACAGCAGCGACTTTTATACTTGGACGAATAGAAGGGATTTCAAGACCGACGATCGGGAGCGTTTTCCCGACCGAATCGGGAAGAAAAAGTATAATGCTTGATGTCGGTGCAAATGTTGATTGTAAGCCGAATCATTTATTTGAATTTGCGATTATGGGGAGCATTTATTCAAGTGAAATACTTGGACAGAAAAATCCCAAGGTTGCGCTTTTAAACATAGGAGAGGAAAGCACAAAAGGTGGGGATGTTGTATTACAGGCGTATCAACTTTTATCGGAGAGCAAGTTGAATTTCGTCGGCAATGTTGAAGGGAGGGATATTCTCTTAGGGAAAGCGGATGTCATCGTTTGTGATGGTTTTGTTGGGAACATAGTTTTGAAGTTCGCTGAAAGTGTTCTTGGGGTTTTGAAAAGGAAATTAAGGAATTATGCGATGAGGAATATATTTCGCAGGTTGACTTTTGGTTTGCTTGCGCGTGGTTTGAGGAAAGCGTTGAAGGAGTTTGATTATCAAGAATATGGAGGTGTTCCTTTTTTGGGTGTGAATGGCGTTGCGATAATTGGTCATGGGAGTTCAACTGCAGTTGCGATTAAGAATATGATTTACAGGGCTGAGGAAACGGTTTATAGGAAGATCAATCAAAAAATAAAGGAAGCGTTAAAAACTTATAAAATTAAAACGGAGGTGTAAAATTGGGGCAACGGAGGGCGACTATAACTGCTGTTGGTCATTATGTTCCGGAGAAAGTTCTTTCAAATTTTGATCTTGAAAAGATGGTTGATACAAGCGATGAATGGATAAGGACGAGAACCGGGATAAGAGAGAGGAGAATTCTTGAGAAGGGAGCGACATCCGACCTTGCGGTTGAAGCGATAAAGAGATTATTTGAAAATAGCGGTGTCGGACCGGAAGATATTGAGGTTATAATAGTTGCGACAGTTACTCCAGATATGTTCTTTCCTTCAACCGCTGCGGTTATTCAAGAGAAGCTTGGTTTGAAGAGGGCTTGGGGATTTGATCT
The DNA here is from genome assembly GCA_028276305.1 of Candidatus Thermokryptus sp. GTDB lineage: Bacteria > Bacteroidota > Ignavibacteria > Kryptoniales > Kryptoniaceae > Kryptonium. The sequence continues at coordinate 173 of JAPYWO010000127.1, read as the reverse complement.
ATCAGCTGCGTGTTCTGGCTTTATTTATGCTTTGATAACGGGGGCGCAGTTTATTGAATCGGGAAATTATAATAAAGTCCTTGTGGTTGGTGCTGACAAGATGAGCGCAATTGTTGATTATACGGATAGAAACACCTGTGTTCTTTTTGGAGATGGTGCTGGGGCAGTTTTGC
>JAPYWO010000126.1 GCA_028276305.1 Candidatus Thermokryptus sp. | reverse complement strand
ATTGAAGATAAAACAAGTGCGCCTGACATTTACATTTTTAAAGATGGGGAACTCAAAAAACTAACCGACTTAAACCCGCAACTTTCAAATTTCACATTTGGAGAACAAACGGTTATAAAATGGAAAAGTTTTGATGGTTGGGTAATTGAAGGGATTCTCGTCAAACCAGTCAATTTTGAGCAAGGGAAGAAATATCCGATGCTTGTTGCCGTTCACGGTGGTCCTTATGGAAGAATTCAAAACACACTCCGACAGTATTATAATTTCCAGGTCTGGGCTAATGAAGGTTACATTGTTTTTGCTCCGAATTTCAGAGGAAGCTCAGGGTATTCAAATAAATTTGGCATTTCAAACTTTAAGGACCTCGGTGGGGGCGACTTTAAAGACATTATGACTGGAATTGATTACATAATTAAAGAGCTTAAAATCGCCGATGAGAACAAACTTGGCATTTTCGGCGGAAGTTACGGCGGTTACATGACAAACTGGGCTATCACGCAGACAGACAGGTTCAAAGCTGCTGTTTCAATGTTTGGAATTTTCAACTTGATAACCGATTACAGCAACTCATATCTCCCAAGCTGGGAGCCAAACTACCTCGGTGATTACTATTGGAACAATCTCAAAATTTATCTTGAACGCTCGCCTTTCTACTATGTTAAAAATATAAAGACGCCAGTTTTAATTTTGCACGGTGACGAGGACCCGAACACATTTATAAGCAATTCAAAAGAAATGCACCAAGCGTTGAAACATCTTGGAAAAACGGTTGAATTTGTAAGGTATCCGCGCGAGGGTCACGGCTTTAGAGAACCAAATCATAGAATTGACGAATTTTACCGTTGCCTTGATTGGTTTAATAAATATCTGCTTGGAATTGAGCCAAATAAAAAACCGATAGTCAGAACGGATGAATGGGTATTTGCCGATGGTTGGGAAATTAAAGTTGTGAAAGTAAATAAGAATGTTGTTTACTCTGGGTTTGACACTGCGAGAAAATTTGTTGAGGTTGAGCTTCTGTTTAAGTCCGGGGAAAATTCAAACGGCTTGGATTTATCAATTTTAAACGACTTTACAATCTTTGATCAGAACGGAAATAAGGTTAATGCTTTTGGCGCACCAGTTGAAGTGACAGGTGCGAAATCCGTTTTAACTGGCGATATCAAATTGAAATTAAACCCGGATAAAATTAATCCCTACTTCCCTGTTAAGTTAAGCTTTGACTCAACAACATTAAAAGGTGATCTTCGTCTGAAAATTTCAAAATTTCCCCAGTTTGAATTTTCAATTGAATGAAAGCTAAAAAGGCACGCCTTCGGGTGTGCCTTTTATTAATACCGTGGCATAGTCGGATCAATCTTTTCAATCCATGCGTCAATACCCCCGGCAAGGTTCTTAACTCTCGTGAAACCAAGTTCTCTTAAAAGTTGAACCGCCCGAGCGCTTCTCCCACCCATTTTACAATAAAGAACTATTTCACGCGTTTGATCAAGTTCGTTGACTTTTTCAGGTAACTTTGAAAGTGGAATTAACTTGCTACCTTCAATTCTATTTATCTCATATTCAACTGGCTCACGAACATCAATCAAAATAATATCCTCCCCATTTTCAAGTTTTTCTTTCAATTCCTCTGGTGTTATTTCAAGCCCCGATTGATGTAAAGTTTGCTCCGGGGTTATCCCGCAAAATGCCTCATAATCAATCAACTCTTTAACCGTTGGATTTTCCCCACAAACCGGGCACTCTGGATCCTTCCTTAGTTTAAGCTCTCTAAATTTCATCTTAAGCGCATCGAAAAGCAAAAGTTTCCCAATCAACAGTTCACCGATACCGAGGATTAATTTTATCGTCTCAAGGGCTTGGATTGTCCCTATGATTCCAGGCAAAACCCCAAGCACTCCACCTTCAGCACAACTTGGGACGAGTCCAGGCGGTGGAGGTTCTTTATAAAGACAGCGATAGCAAGGTCCTTTATCAGCATAAAAAACCGATACTTGACCCTCAAATCTGAAAATACTCCCATAAACATTCGGCTTCTTCAAAAAAACACAGGCATCGTTGACAAGATAACGCGTAGGGAAATTATCCGTCCCGTCAACAACAATATCATATTCTTTTATCAAATCAAGGGCGTTCTCGCTGGTGAGACGCATTTCATAGGTCTCTATCTTGACATTTGGATTTAAAGATTCAAGTTTTTCACGTGCAGATTCAAGCTTTGACCTACCAACATCCTTCGTAGTATGAAGTATTTGTCTTTGAAGATTAGACAAATCAACGACATCAAAATCAACCATTCCAATCCTGCCAACGCCAGCAGCTGTCAAATAAAAAGCCAGTGGTGAGCCAAGACCTCCTGCGCCAATTATTAAAACACTCGCCGACTTTAACCTCCTTTGACCTTCAAGCCCAACCTCAGGGATTATAAGATGACGACCGTACCTAAGAAATTCCTCACGATTCAATTCAACAACACCTGCATTGGTCATCTCAATCACCTCCGTGTTTATTTTAATTTCCACCAGCTATCGCTGGAACTATACTCACAACATCACCGTCTTTGACACTTGTATTTCCTCCATCAAGATATCTTATATCTTCATCGTTGACATAAATGTTAACAAAACTTCTCAAATTTCCATCTTCTGAGAAAAGATGTCGTTTCAACTGCGGATATTTTTGAGTGAGAGCATTAAGCAATTCACTTACTGTGTTGCCTTCAACCTCAACCGAATCTCTATTTTCAGTGTACGGTCTCAAAGGCGTGGGGATCATAACTTTAACTTTCATCTTTAAATTCAAATTTTGTTTTTGATCTCAATTTCCTCAAATTCAAACCCACTTCTGTCTTCTTTCAAAACCCAACTGTTAATTTCTTTTGCAATCCCATTCTCAACCGAAACGATAAAATATGAAAGAAACGGCAAGGCGTGTTCCCTATCGTAGTCGGAAGGTTTAGATGGATGATCGGGATGTGAATGATAGAAACCAACAATGTCAAGATTTTTCCCCTTTGAATATCTTTCAGCCATAAGATAATTTTCCGGCGTTATCAAAAATCTACGATTCCTCTCGCTCTCTTTTGAATTTTCAATCCTCAAAACTTCAAAAACCTCTTTCACATCTTGATTAAATTTCCCAATTAAAACACCACAACATTCCTCGGGGTATGTTTCCTCACCGTGCTTTTTCACCAGCTCAATTATTTCAGCTGATACTTTAACCATTCAACTTTGTCCAAATTTTTATTTTCCCAAAAACTCTCACTCAAATACTTCACCCCGGAATCCGGGAAAACGGTCACTATGACGCCTTTTTCAATCTTTTGAGCTAGTTTTAAACAAGCCGACATAACAGCCCCGGATGAAACACCAACAAGTAAGCCCTCCTCACGAGCAAGCCGTAAAACCATTTCATAAGCGTCCTCAGTTGAAACCTCTATCAATTCATCAAGGATGTTTGGGTCAAAAATACCAGGAACTATAGCAGTTGGAAGATGCTTTAAACCTTCTATTCCGTGGAAAGGTGAATCGGGTTGAACGCCGACCGCTTTAATTTGTGGGTTGAACTCTTTTAACCTTCTCGCCGTCCCGACAAAAGTCCCCGTCGTCCCAAGCCCAGCGACGAAATGCGTTATCTTCCCCCTTGTTTGTCTTATTATCTCAACCGCTGTCGTCTCATAATGCGAACGCCAATTCGCATCATTGTTGTATTGATCTGGATAGAAATATCTCTCTGGCTCCTTTGAAACAATTTCCTTGACAACTTTTTGAGCCCCATCTGTTCCCTCAAGCGGATCTGTGAAAATAATTTCAGCTCCATAAGCTTTTAAAATCCTTATCCGCTCAACACTAGCATTTTTGGGAATTGCAAGTTTAACCCTGTAACCAAGAACCGATCCAATCATCGCATAGGCAATTCCGGTATTGCCACTCGTTGCATCAATGATTATTTTATCCTTGGTTAAAAGCCCACTTTTTATGCCATCCATTATCATATAAAAAGCGGGTCGGTCCTTAACCGAACCCCCGGGATTGAACCACTCCGCCTTTGCATAAATTGAGACATGTTTTAAATGCGAGGCAAGTTTCTTTATCTTTAAAAGCGGAGTGTTCCCAATTTTTGATAAAATTGACGCCATCTATGTTAAATCCAAAAGGATTTGCAATTTTGTTTCTACAATTACAATCGCTCATTCTTCAATGCGATTTTCTTTTCTAAATGAAAAAACTTATTTCTTCTTCGCTTTGTTCCTGAAAAATTCAACGAGCAATCTAACTCCGACTCCAGAACCGCCCTTTGGTTGATAATCATATTCCTTATCAAGCATCGCCGTTCCAGCAATATCAAGATGAACCCATGGGTAATTTCCAACGAATTTCTCAAGGAACTTCGCAGCAGTTATAGCCCCAGCCCATCTACCGCCGGTGTTTTTCACATCAGCCACATCGCTTTTTATCAATTGGTCATATTCTTCCCAAGTCGGCAATTGCCAAACTCTTTCATATGTTTTCTCACCCGCCTTTTTAATCTCCTCCATAAGTTGCTCATCATTTCCGAACATTCCAGTTGCAAAGTAACCAAGTGCAACAACACAAGCCCCAGTTAAAGTCGCAAGGTCAATTATTGCGGTTGGCTTATATCTTTGAGCGTAACCAAGCGCATCGGCAAGTATAATTCTCCCTTCGGCATCCGTGTTGTCAACCTCAATCGTTTTTCCAGAATAAGTCCTCAAAATATCCCCTGGTTTATAAGCCGAACCGCTTGGCATATTTTCAGTCGCCGGGACAAGCCCAACTACATTAACAGCTAACTTTAATCTTGCGATGGCTTCCATCGTTGCTATAACAGCTGCAGCACCCGACATATCCATTTTCATTTCATCCATGCCTTGTGCAGGTTTAAGCGAAATCCCACCGCTGTCAAAAGTTATCCCTTTCCCAACAAGGACATATCTTTCGTTGCTTCTTGGATTACCGTTGTATTCCATAATTATGAACCTTGGAGGTCTCGCACTTCCAGAGTTAACGCCAAGCAACCCACCCATTCCAAGTTTTTGAATCTGCTCCTTACCGAGAACTTTAACCTTATACCCATACCTTCTACCCGATTCAAGCGCCTTTTTTGCAAGCGTTTCAGGATAAATTTCGTTCGCTGGCGCATTTGCGAGGTCCCTTGCGAAATAAACAGCACTACAAATTATATCAGCAACCCTGACGCCTTCTTTTATCTCTTTTGAATCATCATGTGAAAATAAAATCACCTCTTTAACTTTCTTATTTTTCCTCTCCTCGTCAGTCAGGTATTTATCAAATTTATAAAGTGCAAGAACTGAACCCTCAACGATTGACTGTGCTACATAACTTAATGGCT
>JAPYWO010000125.1 GCA_028276305.1 Candidatus Thermokryptus sp. | reverse complement strand
AGACAGAGGGTTAGACCGAGCGTTTTTGAGAAGTTCAGCGAGCCATGCCCGACTTGTGCTGGAACAGGTGTTATTTTCTTGAGGGATTTAATTTTCAGGAAAATTGAAAGATGGCTGACGAAGTTCAAGGCGATATCTTCGGAGAGAAATTTGATTTTGAAGCTTCATCCAACACTTGCCAAATTTATGAGGGCAAGTTTGCCCGGAAAGATAAAAACTATAAAACTTATGTTGAAGTACTTTGTTAAGATTAAAGTTGAGCCCGATCCAACCCTTTCGGTTGAGGAGTTTAAAGTTGTTTCAGCTAAAACTGGGAGGGAATTGACGGAAACTTTTCAAGTTCAGCAATTTCAGCCGAATCAAAACAAACAGGAGCAGAAAGATGAAAATTTTTCTTGACACAGCAAACATTGACGAGATAAAGGAAGCGGTAAGCTGGGGAATACTTGATGGGGTTACAACGAATCCAAGTTTAGTTGCGAAGGAAAAAAAGGATTTTAAAGAACTGCTTCAAGAGATATGTTCAATTGTTGAAGGGGATGTGAGTGCGGAGGTGATTTCAACGGATTTTGAAGGAATGGTTAAAGAAGCCAGGGAACTTGTTAAAATTTCGGATAACATCGTCGTTAAGATACCGCTAATTAAAGATGGTTTAAAGGCGGTGAAGTTTCTCAAGTCCGAAGGGATAAGGGCTAATGTCACGCTTTGTTTTTCGCCGACACAAGCAATTCTTGCAGCTAAAGCGGGCGCTTACTACATAAGTCCGTTCGTTGGACGACTTGATGATATATCAAGTGATGGTATGAACTTGATAAGGCAAATCGTTCAGATTTACAAAAATTATAGCTTTGAGACGAAAGTACTTGTGGCGAGCGTAAGGCATCCGATGCATGTTGTTGAAGCTGGGTTGATAGGGGCTGATGTTGTAACTATGCCTTTTAAGGTCCTTGAGCAATTGATAAAACATCCATTGACGGATATAGGACTTGAGAGATTTTTACAGGACTGGAAAAAAGCCCAGGCGGAACTCAAACTTGAAAAAGTAAGCTGAGCACTTCTTAAAAAATCAAGGAGAAACCTTTATGAAAAGAACACCTTTTTATGAGATTCATCTTGAACTCGGTGCTAAGATAGCACCTTTTGCCGGTTATGAAATGCCGATTCAATACGAGGGGATAATCTCAGAGCATAAGCGTGTTCGTGAGTCCGTCGGTGTTTTTGATGTCTCGCATATGGGTGAATTTAAAGTTAGCGGTAAAGATGCGATGCGATTTCTTCAAAAGCTCACTGTCAATGATGTCTCAAAAATTTCACCCGGAAGAGCGCAATATTCGGCGATGTGTTATGAAAATGGAGGGATAGTTGATGACCTTTTGATTTATAACCTTGGTGATTATTACATGGTTGTAGTCAACGCAGCGAACATTGAGAAGGATTTTGAATGGATGAAGGGACATCTTGATGGAGATGTTAAGCTTGAAAATATAAGTGATAATGTTGCGCTTCTCGCCGTTCAGGGACCGAAATCCTTGGCGACTTTACAAAAGCTCACAGATGTTGATTTAAGTCAGATAAAGTATTATCATTTTGTCAAAGGAAAACTTGCTGGGGTGGATATGATTATTTCGCGCACAGGTTATACAGGCGAGCTTGGTTTTGAGCTTTATTTTGATGCCAAGCCCGATCTTTGCAGAAGGGTTTGGAATGCGGTTATGGAAGCGGGCAGAGAATTTAACATCGGTCCAGTTGGTCTTGGAGCAAGGGATACATTGAGAACTGAGATGGGATATATGCTCTATGGAAATGACATTGATCAAACGACAAATCCACTTGAAGCAGGGCTTGATTGGATCGTCAAGTTTGATAAAGGTGATTTCATCGGGAAGGAAAGTTTGCTTAAGGTGAAAAGTGAAGGGCTGAAAAGAAAACTTGTTGGGTTTGTCCTTGAGGATAAAGTACCGCCAAGGCATGGATATGAAATTTTGAAGGGAGGGGATAAGATTGGTTATGTCACCAGCGGGACATTTTCACCTATACTTGAAAAGGGGATTGGGCTTGGTTATGTTGATGTGAAGTTTTCAAATCCGGGCGAGGAAATAACGATAAACGCAAGGGGCAGAGAGCTTCAGGCGAAGGTTGTTTCCCTTCCCTTTGTTCCAAACAGAGCAAGGTAAAACAAAATATAGCGGGGGAAATGGAGTTAGATTTATATTTCACGCCTTTGCAGATTCAAGATGAATTAAGCTTGAAAGATAAGACGGTCATTGTTGTTGATGTTTTGAGAGCGTCAACAACTATATCAACCGCTCTTAAAAATGGCGCAAGGGTTATAATTCCAACTGCATCTGTTGAAAACGCAGTTAAATATGCGTCAACGCTTGAACCGGGTTCTTTCCTTTTGTGCGGTGAAAGAGGTGGGAAGATAATTGATGGATTTGATCTCGGTAATTCTCCGCTTGAATATACCGAGGAAAAAGTCAAGGGGAAAACATTGATCTATGCGAGCACGAACGGTTCCGTGGCTATAACTAAAACGAAGTATGCGAGATATTCAATCATAGGTGGCTTTGTGAATGTTTCAACGGTAGTGAAGTTTGTCAAGGAAAATAGTGATGATATTTTGATCTTATGTTCGGGGAAATTCAATCGTTTCTGTCTTGAAGATGCCGTCTGCGCTGGGATGATGGCTTTTATGTTGACGAAAGGGAGACCAAAGAAGAAAATGAAATTGAGCGATTCAGTATCAGCAGCTATTAAACTTTACAAATTCTATGGTAGAAATCTTTTGAAGATGCTTCAGGAAAGTGAGCATGGTAGATTTCTCACCGAACTTGGTTTTGGGGATGACTTAAAGGTTTGTGCAGAGGTTGATTCAATCCCGATTTTGCCGATTTATTCCGATGGAGTCATAAAAGCGGTTTAAAAAATTAAAAATCAAATTCAATGAAACATCTCGTTGCAGTTGCGCAAATTGATTGTGTCCTCGGGGATTTGAAGCGAAACATTGAGAAGCATATCCATTACATTGAACTTGCTATTAAAGAGGGCGCTAAGCTTATACTTTTCCCTGAGTTAAGTTTAACCGGCTATACCCTCAGGGATATAAGCATTGATGTTGCTGTAAATCCTTTCAAGTCAAATGTTTTTGATGACCTTAAAAAATTGAGCCGGGAGATAATTATAATTGCGGGCGGAGTTGAAGAAGGGGAAAACTTCGGGATTTATAACTCGGCTTTCGTGTTTGAGGACGGTCAGATAAAATATGTTCATAGAAAAATCTATCCACCGACATACGGGATGTTTGAGGAGTTGAGATATTTTTCAAGAGGGGATAAAGTTAGGGCATTTGATACGAAAGTTGGGCGCATTGGCGTTCTAATTTGCGAAGACCTGTGGCATATTTCCTTGCCTTATATTCTTGCGGTTGATGGGGCGATGATGATAGCTGGTCTTGCAGCAAGCCCGACGAGAATCTCTGGCGCCTCGGAGGAGTTGACGAATTATAAGATAAATTCAGAGCATCATAAAACATACGCACGACTTTTAAGCGTTTATCTTCTTTTTAGCAATCGCGTTGGATATGAAGACGGGGTCAATTTCTGGGGCGGATCGGAAGTTGTCGACTCGGATGGGGAAGTTGTCGCTGTTGCAAAACTTTTTGACGAGGATTTGATCTTTGCCGAAATTGACTATAACACGATAAAAAGGTCAAGGCAATTTTCAAGGCACTTTATTGATGAAGACCCCTATCTTTTTGAAAGAGAACTTAAGAGAATTTTAGGATCAAAATGAAAATCGGGATAACTTGTTATCCGACTTATGGAGGTAGTGGTGTCGTAGCAACTGAGCTTGGGAAGGCACTTGCAGCGCGAGGTCACGAAATCCACTTCATCTGTTATGCCGTCCCGATAAAACTCAACAAATTCCTTGACAACATATTTTTTCACGAGGTTGAGCTTTACCAATATCCCCTTTTTGAGTTTCCGATTTATACAGATGCCCTTGCAAGCAGGATGATTGATGTCGCAAGGTTCAATAAAATAGACATAATCCATGTGCATTACGCTATACCTCACGCAACGAGCGCTGTTCTTGCAAAAATGATACTCGGGAACAAAATCAAAGTTATAACAACGCTTCACGGGACGGATATAACGCTTGTGGGTCTTGAACCAAGCTTCACCCCCGTTGTCAGGTTCAGCATTGAGTCAAGCGATGGAGTTACAGCTGTGTCAAGATATCTTCGGGAAGTGACGATCTCAACTTATAACATCTCCCGCGAGATAGAGGTTATACCGAACTTCGTTGACACCGAACTTTTTAAGCCGGTTAAGAATTCACCTTTGCGTAAAAAGATAGCACCGAAGGGAGAAAAAGTTTTGATCCATGTCTCAAATTTTAGAAAGGTTAAAAGAGTTCAAGATGTCGTCAGGGTTTTTGAAATCGTAAGGAATAAAGTTCATTGTAAACTTGTTTTTGTGGGCGATGGTCCAGAAAGGGGCGATGTTGAAAATCTCTGTAGAGCGTTAAACCTATACGATGATGTGATTTTCCTCGGAAAACAAGAAGCTCTGAACGAAATTTTATGTTCAGCTGATATTTTTATACTTCCGAGTCAAATGGAGAGTTTTGGACTCTCAGCGCTTGAAGCTATGAGTTGTGGCTTACCCGTGATAGCTACAAATGTGGGTGGATTGCCGGAAGTTGTCTTGCATGGGGAAACGGGTTATCTCACAGAGGTTGGCAACATCAAGCGTATGGCTTCTTATGTGATTGAACTTCTTGAAGATGAAAATAAGTATCGTGAGTTTTCAGAAAAAGCAAGGGAGCGAGCGGAAAAATACTTTGACAAAAACTTGATCGTTCCAAAATACGAGCAATTTTACGAAAAAATTTTAAACCAAAGCTGAATGCAAATGAAAATCACACGCTGGGACAAACCGCATAAACCCGACATTGAAGAACTCAAAAATATCCTCCGTCAAGAGGGAACATATCCATTTGTCTGGATTGATGAACCCGGGACTTATTACGGGAATCACTCTCACACATTTGATGAAGTCAGATGGGTTGTAAGTGGCAAGATGAGATATGGCGTTGGTGAAGAGGAATTCGTCCTCGGTCCGGGCGATCGGCTTGACCTTCCAGCTGGAACAGTTCATTGGGCTAAAGTTGAAGGGAATGAACCGGTGATTTATCTTTGCGCTTCAAAGTAGTTTTTCACCTTTTAAATTTGCTTGCAAATTTTTTCAGTGAATTGCGGTCAATTTCAACAGCGGATTTGTTTTCGCTTACTATCCTCTCATAAACTTCTTGTCTGTAAATTGGAACATCATCCGGGGCTTCAAATCCGAGTTTGATTTGGTTTCCGGAAATTTCAAGCAC
>JAPYWO010000124.1 GCA_028276305.1 Candidatus Thermokryptus sp. | reverse complement strand
AAAAACCAGTAACTGCAGCGATGCAAGAAACTGTTACAATCAGAATTACAGGTGGTAATTCCGGCTCCGTTTTTCCGGCAAGATAATGCCAAGCGAGAGCTTGATTGAGTGGATATTTTTGTGCGATCGCTCTTAAAACATCAATAACCCACACAGTCCAACCAATTCCTAAAACGCCAAGCCCTATTAGATAAACATCAGCCGACCAGTTCGCCCACACCTCTGCGGATTTATAAGGAAGGGGGTAGAGGAAATACCAACCCGCGCCAAATCTTCCAACTATTGTAGAGATTATAAGCAAGACAACACCAATAAGTGTGAGCACAAGCGAAAACCAAGAAACGCCAATGCTTGGCTTGACATATTTTGAAATTATGAAAATCACCGCGGACATCCCCTCAATAAACCACAAACCAACCATACCAGCACCGTGGAGAGTCAAAATAGCATAAAACCACTCCGGTGGAAATGTCGGAAATATATTCCCTTGGACGAGGCGCATCAGAAATCCAAGAAGACCAAGAATAGGGAAAAGAACAAAAGTTAGACCCGTCCAAATAAGTGTTAATTTTTTAAATTTTGCCTGCGCCTCAACAATTACAGCTTTTATCGCTATTTCCGTCATCTTTTAAACCCTCCTTTTATTTTTGACTTAATGTTTCCTCAACAACTTCTACAACACCACGCATCCTGTGATGGGAATTTCCACAAAGCTCCATGCAAAACGCTGTGTAAATCCCTGGCTTCTCAAACTTGACAAAAAGTCGGTTCACATATCCTGGCATCGCTTGAGTTTGACCGAGGAGTTTTCCATTTTCATCATAAAGGCTAAATCCATGATTTACATCTAAACTCGTCACGCGAAATTCAACCCATTTACCGACTGGGACTTTAACCGGTTCAGCTTCACTTCTTTCCTTCCATCTATCTTCGGTCTCAATCGGTTGAGTATCAAGGGCAAATGCGAATTGTTTCCCAGCTACATAGACAACCGCATCAGGGAATTTACCTTTCGGTGGGTATGGAAATTTTGGAAGCGTCAGAACAAGCCCCGTAAGCAGTAGAAGCAGTAACAATATGAAAAATGGGAAGCGGAGCTTTGCAACTTGTTTATAATAATCAGCACCTTCAACTGGTTTACGCGTTGATATTAGAAATGTGGCGTAAACCACGAAAATTATAACAGATAAAACAATGAAAAGGGATATGGCGAGAACCTGTATGGCAGGCATTGTAGCACCTCCGTTTTTGTTTTTGACCTTTGTCAGAGGTGCTCTTAGTGGGGAAAATTAGTTTTTTATAATGGTGCTTGTTAATTAGGTTAAAATCTGTCCTAATTTAAAATTTTCTAATATAAAAGTCAAGTTTTGAAATTGAAGAGGGGAGTTCTTAAATTTTTTCAGGTAGAATAAAGAGGTGAAATCGTGCGAAGGAAAATAGGCAGAGTTTTATTTAACAGGATTGTGCTAAAAAACGGGCAAATGACCGTAAGAGAAAGAATTTTAATTCATTGCAAAAGGGACAAACTTTTCATTGATTCAGCCCCAGCTGAAGAAGTTAAAATTTACATGTGCGAAAGCGAGAAAGTTTCAACAAGCAACGAAGACGGTTTTTCAATTTGGATAAAAATTGAAGCTCAATTTGAACCGCCCGAGGATTTTATCATTGAAATTGGAGAAGTAAAATTTGAAATTGAGATGCTTTCCCGTCATAGCGGTATTTGGTGTTTCAGAGTTAAAAAAATTTTAAAGTTTGGATTTGTGAAGTCGGGAAACGAAGTTTTTCTTTGTTAATTTTTGAAATATCACGGACAATTGTTAAATTTTACTAAGAAAATTTAAAAACAAAATGGAGAAAAATAATGGTTAAAGTCGGAGACAAAGCACCGGATTTCGTTTTAAAGGGACATGATGACAAGGAATATAAATTGAGCGATTATAAAGGGAAAAATGTCGTCCTCGTTTTCTATCCGCTTGATTTCAGCCCTGTTTGTACAAATGAACATGCTTGTTTTGTTGATGCACTTAAAACTTTTGAGGGTCTTAATGCCCAAATCTTTGGAATAAGTGTTGACAGCATTTGGACGCATAAAGCGTTTGCTGAGAAGATGAAAATTTCTTATCCGTTACTTGCTGATTTTCACCCCAAAGGTGAGGTCGGGAAAAAATACGGCGTCTACCTTGAAGATAAGGGAATTCATAACCGAGTGACAATTGTAGTTGATAAGGATGGAATAGTTCGTTATGTTGAGGAGCACGGGATACCAAATGTCCCAGATGTTAATAAAATAGCTAAGGTATTAGAGGAGTTAAAGTAAAAAATAGCGGGGTGCTTAATGCACCCCGTCTTTAAATTTGATTAAGCGCCTGCTCAAAGTCCCACACTATATCTTCAATGTTTTCAATCCCAACAGATACACGAACCATTGATTCACTTATTCCAGCTCTTTCAAGCTCATCTTTTTTCATCCCAACATGCGATGTTAGAACGGGAATGCTAACAAGAGTTTCAACGCTACCTAAACTTGTAGCGTTTAGCGCTACTTTAAGGGAATCGCAAAATTTTTTCGTCCTACCAAGGTCTCCATCAATTTCAAAAGAAAGCATTCCTCCAAACCCGCTCATTTGCTTTTTTGCAAGTTCATGTTCAGGGTGATTTTTTAAGCCCGGGTATAAAACTTTACGAATCTTTCTGTGAGAGGAAAGGAACTCAGCCAATTTTAAAGCGTTTTCATTTTGTCTTTTCACTCTCAATTCAAGCGTCTTCAAGCTCCTACCAAGAAGAAACGCTTGATGAGGGTCAGGGTTTCCACCAAAGACATTTTTGAATTTTCTTATTCTTTCAATCCTCTCTCTTGAGGACATCACACATCCAAGTATCAAATCACTATGCCCAGAAAGATATTTTGTTGCGCTATGTATAACTATGTCAACACCAAAATCAATCGGATTTTGATTTATCGGCGTTGCAAAAGTATTATCAATGATAGTTGTTAAATCTTCGCGTTTCGCAAACTTAACAATCTTTTCAATATCAACGATTCGTGTCGTTGGATTTACAGGAGTTTCAAAATAAATTAGCTTTGTCTTCGGACTGATGAGTTTTTCAATTTCGTCAACTTTTTCAATCTGGAAGAACTTAACTTTAACTCCAAATTTGGGAAGATAATCTCTAAAGAATCTATAAGTGACGCCGTAAATTGAGCTTAAAGAAATGATTTCATCCCCAGATTGAACATGGCTTAAAATCGTCGTAGTGATAGCTGCCATCCCCGATGAAAATAAAATTGAATTTTCAGCGTTTTCAATCAAAGCGAGTCGCTTTTCAACTTCCTTTACAGTTGGGTTTCCATATCTTGAATAAATGTAAAAGTCATCAACCTCGTCAATAAATTTCTGATAATCGTCTGTTTTTTCAACGGCAAATGTTGAGGTTTGATAAATAGGGTAAACAACCGAGCGGAATTGTTTATCCTTTAAATCCCCATGAATTGCAAGCGTGGATGTTCCAAATTTTTTTAGATTCATCGTTAAATACCTTTGACTATTTTTATCATTTCTCTTACGGCTCTTTCAAAGCCGACAAAAATAGCTCTAGCAACAATTGCATGCCCGATGCTTAGTTCCTCGATCTCCTGTATTTTTGTAATCGGTATAACATTCAAATAATTCAAACCATGTCCAGCGTTAACACGAAGTCCAATTTGGCGGGCTAACTTTGCTATTTCTTTAATTTTGTTAAGTTCTTCAATTTGGGTTTTCTCGTCCTTTGCATTAGAATACTCACCGGTATGTATCTCAATGAAATCAGCACCTGTTTTAGCTGCTGCCTCAACTTGTGCTGGAACTGGGTCAACGAACAAACTTACTTTTATATTATGCTTGTGAAGTTCAGACACGACATCACTCAAAAAATGTACTTGTTCAATTACATTTAATCCTCTTTCAGTTGTTCTTTCAAGTCGTCTTTCCGGGACAAGGGTTGCAAGCTCAGGACGAGTTTCAATAGCAATTTTTATCATTTCTTCGGTTGCTGCCATTTCAAGGTCAAGTTTAGTTTTGATCGTCTCTCGCAAAAGTTTTAGGTCCCTATCTTTTATATGTCTTCTATCCTTGCGAAGATGGCATACGATTCCATCCGCACCTGCTATTTCAGCTATATGAGCTGCTGTTACTGGGTCAGGTTCATTTCCTCCCCTTGCTTCACGAAGTGTTGCGACATGGTCAACATTAACAGACAGTTTCATACATTATCAAGAAATTTGTTTTTAAATTTTCACGAGAGAATTTAATAAAAAGTAGAACTTGTTTCAAGGTTTGTGATTTAGGCGAGTTTTTTGCGCGCCTGGCGGGACTTGAACCCGCAACCTTGGGCTCCGGAGGCCCACGCTCTATCCAGTTGAGCTACAGGCGCGTTTTTACTATTATAAGAAATCCAAATAAAAAATTCAAAAAGCGGAAATAGTTGAAAGCCCCGCCTTGCTGGGTTATAAATTATGGGTATTTTTCCGAGAACCCAGTGAAAAAGTTAACAATAATAATATTGAAAATTAAGGGAAGAAGAAGCAAAAATTTTTGGTGTAACAGAGTTTCATTAATGATTATAGCGTACGAGCAATTTATAAAGTATTTAGTTTCGCTGTCTTTATTGCATCTAATGAATTTTTGAAAAAAATAGTTTTAAAGAGATTAGGGAAGGTTATAGTTTACATAATGTGTCTTCTGGTCTTATTAGGGAAATGGTGGGGGAGGGTTCAAAGATATAAGGACTGTGATTTTTGGTTACTTAAAAAGGAAGAAATAAGCGAAATGGGAAAAGTCAAAATCGCTGTAGGTTCTGTGGCTCATTTATGTTTTTCATATCTTCAATCTTGACACCAATCTTTTCAAGATCCTTCTCCCCTAATTCCAGTTTTTTTCCATCATAGTTCTGAATGAGATATTTTAAGGCAAAAATCCCTTTTGAAATCATCTTTTCTATTTCAGGAATGAGATTTTTTGAGTAATAGCCGGGTATTGGGTAGATTTTCCCGTTCAAGTTAAAATAAACTATGTCAAACTCTTTGAACTCGGAGAGAAAAAATAAAATTTTTTCGGGTAAAAAAGGCATATCACATGGAACGAAAACACAGCCAATTTGTGATATTTCGTAAAGCACACTGACTATACCTGAAATCGGACCGATATCGTCGTACCTATCATGCACGATTTTGAAATCTGAAATTTCTATCTTATGTTGAGAAAGTTTTGCTTCAAAATTTTTTTCAGTGGAAATATACTTTGTTTCAAATACAGATCTTAACTTTTCGCACATAATTTCAAGCAAGGTTTTATCGTTGAGTTTGAAAAATCTTTTGTCGCTTCCGAACCTTCTTGATTTCCCCCCTGCAAGAATCGCACCTGCTAC
>JAPYWO010000123.1 GCA_028276305.1 Candidatus Thermokryptus sp. | reverse complement strand
CCCTTGAATTTGGCACAGTTCCATCATCAATTATCGTTACAAGCTCCGAACAAACTTTCTGTCCCAATTTACCCGAATAAACAGAGATACCTTTCCTGTTGAAATCACCTTCAAGACCGTGCCCGACCGCTTCGTGTACAAGAACACCACCCCAACCCGATTTTATCAAAACCGGGAAATTTCCCGCAGGCGCTGGTTTAGCATAAAGCTTTGAAACAGCTTGTTTTGCTGAGTCAACGCCAAATTTTTCAGGCGGGTTTTCAAGCAAGAAATCATACCCGTATCTTCCACCAAGATAACTTACCCCCATTTCACGCAAGCCATCGGAGATAGCGACGGAAGTTATAAAAATTCTAAACAAGGAATCATCGCTTTCAACATACACTCCTTCAGAATTCGCAATCCAAAAATACCTTGCGCTTTCAAAATAATTTATATCAACTTGCTTTATCCTTCCGTCATAACCTCGGGCTGAATCATTCGCACGCCAAAGCCATTCAATTTTTTTATCAAGATCAAGCAGATAAATCGGCTTCTCAACTTTGAAATTTTGTCCCGCTTTCCTTTTCTCCTCAAGATTTACTGCCTTGTTCCCAATCCCTGAATCAGCGACATAAGATGCCACATCTGCGACCTCAAGAATTTTCTCAAACCTGAAATCATCAGTGTAAGCGTATCCGGTCTTAGACCCTGAAATCACCCTAACCCCAAGCCCGGGGGATATGCCATAGTTTAGGAATTTTATCTTGTTTTCTGATAAATTTATAGCGAGTTCAATTCTATACTCAAAATATATCTCAGCGAAATCGCCACCCTTTGAAAGCGCTCTTTCTATCACTTTTTTTATTTGGGATGGCTCAAGTATTTCGGGATAGGAAAACATCATTTCTTCTCGTTATCGTTTTTTTCGTTCATCAGGATCAAATGACCGAGTTTATCCCGCTTTGTCCTCAGATAATTTATGTTGACCTCGTTCGGTTCAATCTCAATCGGAACTCTCTCAACGACTTCAAGACCATAACCAGCCAGTCCAACAATTTTTTTTGGATTGTTCGTCAAAAGGCGCATTTTTCTCACTCCAAGATCAACGAGTATCTGCGCGCCAATTCCATAATCCCTCAGGTCAGGTTTGAAGCCAAGCATTTCATTTGCCTCAACTGTATCTTTCCCTTCGTCTTGCAATCTATAAGCTTTAATTTTGTTGACAAGTCCAATCCCCCTTCCTTCTTGTCGCATATAAAGCAAAACACCTTTGCCTTCGCGCTCAATCATCTTCATAGCCGAGTGAAGTTGCTCCCCGCAATCACATCTGAAAGAACCAAAGACATCACCAGTTAGACATTCGGAATGAACTCGGACAAGAACTGGCTCGCCATCGTCAATTTTACCTTTGACAAGAGCGACATGGACTTTCCCATCGGTTAAACTCTCATAAAGATGAAGTTCAAAGAAACCATATTTGGTTGGGAGTTTCGTCGTCGTTATTTTTCTTACGAGTTTTTCCCTTTTGAGCCGATAGCTTATGAGGTCTTTTATAGTTATAATTTTCAAGCCGAATTTTTTTGCGATTTTAAATAGGTCTGGGACGCGAGCCATCGTTCCATCGTCATTCATAATCTCACAAAGTACGCCAGCTGGATAAAGCCCAGCAAGGCGGGCAAGGTCAACCGCTGCTTCGGTATGTCCTGCTCTTCTCAAGACCCCACCTTCAACCGCTTGAAGTGGGAAAATATGCCCTGGTTTGGCAAAATCGCTCGGCTTTGTGTTCGGGTCAACGATTGCTTTGATTGTTGCTGCTCTATCAAAAGCGGAAATCCCAGTGGTTGTTCCCTTCAGATAATCAACGCTCACAAGGAAAGCTGTCCCATGCCTTGCGGTGTTAAACTCAACCATCGGCTCAAACTCAAGCTCGCGAGCTCTTCCCTCGGTTATCGCAACGCAAATTAAACCGCGACCATATTTAGCCATAAAATTAACGCTTTCTGGCGTCACTTTTTCAGCTGCCATTATAAAGTCACCTTCATTCTCCCTGTCCTCATCGTCCACAACTATTACAATTTTCCCAGCGCGTATGTCTTCAATCGCTTCATCTATCGTGTTGAATTTCTCCATCGGCATCATAACTTCACCTCCTCTATCTTTGATTAAAAAAATTTTAGGGACAGATAAATCTGTCCCTTAAAAGAAAAAACAGTGAGAGAAATAAAGATTAATTTTGACCTTCACGAGTCACAACGGCGATCGCTGCTTTCTCAAATTTTATCTTAACCCCGTCATCAACTTCAAGCAGAACTGTCTTATCATCAAGCCCGACAACTTTCCCATGGATACCACTTGAGGTTATCACTTTGTCTCCCTTTTTGAGGGATTCAATCAATTTTTGATGCTCCCGAGCTCTTTTTTGCTGTGGTCTTATTATGAGGAAATAGAAAATCAAAAATATCGCAAGAAACATTATAATCGTGCTGATCAAACTGCTCGTCGCATCCGGTTGTGCCTGAATTAAAAAAAGCATAGTTTTTGTCCTCCGAAATTAAATTTGCATGCTGATTTTGGTTTTAAAATAAAAAAACGGAACAACATTTCAAAATTTTTCTTGCAAAAAGCACATCAAATTTGTATATTTTAGTAAAATCATCGGCAAAGAAAGGTCTTGGAAATGGACGAGCTTGGAGATCAAATAAGTTTGATTCAATCACTGTTCGTTTCTTATTTCGTCTCCTTCCAAGTTTGCTTTTACGCCTACTATTTCGCCCAGTGGTGGCGCAACCACTGGGCATAAACACTCCTCACAAAAATACCGCCTATTTTTAAATTCATATCAAATCAAAAACAAAATTAAAGGAGGTAAAAAACAAATGATCGTTGTTATGGAACCTGATGCAACCGAAGAACAAATCCAAAATGTCATAAAAGTTTTGAACGACCACGGCTTTGATGTCCACAGGTCAACCGGCGTCTCAAGGACAGTCCTTGGAGCAATAGGTGTAAAGCCGGAATTTGACCACAGGAACATCCAACTTTTACCCGGGGTTGCGGAGGTCTACCGAATCACCGAACCTTACAAACTTGCGAACCGCGCTTTTAAACATGAAGGCACAGTCATTGAATTAAATGGTGTCAGAATAGGAAGTAACATTGAAGAGGTCGTTGTAATGGCAGGTCCTTGTGCAGTTGAAAGCGAGGAGCAAATTTTCACGATCGCTAAATTCGTTGCCGAACAAGGGGTCAAAGTTTTAAGAGGTGGCGCATTTAAGCCAAGAACTTCACCCTATTCGTTCCAGGGACTTGGTGAACAAGGGCTTAAACTGTTAAGAAGCGCAGCTGATGAATACGGGCTTCTTGTTATAACCGAGGTGCTTGATACAAAAGATGTTCAACTTGTGGCCGAATATGCTGACATACTTCAAGTAGGTGCGCGAAATATGCAAAACTTCGCGCTCTTAAAAGAACTTGGAAAAATTGATAAACCAGTTATGTTGAAACGCGGGATGTCAGCAACAATTGAAGAGTGGCTAATGGCTGCTGAATACATCCTCTCAGGCGGTAATCACAAGGTGATATTGTGTGAAAGAGGGATAAGGACATTTGAAACATCAACAAGAAATACGCTTGACATAAACGCAATACCTGTGATACACAAGAAAAGCCATTTGCCAATTGTGGTTGATCCATCCCATGCGACAGGGATAAGGGATAAAGTCATTCCCGTTGCAAGAGCAGCTGTTGCAGCTGGTGCGGATGGTTTAATCATTGAAGTTCACAATCAACCTGAGAAAGCTAAATCTGACGGACCACAATCGCTTTACTTTGAACAATTTTCACAACTGATGAAAGAGGTGAGAAAAATAGCCGAAGCAATAGGAAGAAAAATAGTGTAAATCTGCCATGTTTAGAAAAATTTCAATTATTGGAACAGGTTTAATTGGCGGTTCACTCGGCTTGGCGTTCAAACAAACCGCAAAAAATTTAAAAATAATCGGTTTTGACTCCGATATAAAAGCGATAGAAAAGGCAATTGAACTCGGCGCAATTGATGAGGGAACAAATTCAATAGAAAACGCCGTAAATGATTCCGATGTGATTTTTCTGTGCACCCCGCTTGATGAAATCATAAAGTTACTTCCTCTTGTTTCAAAATTTGCCAAACTTGGAGCAATAATAACAGATGTAGGAAGCGTAAAAAAAGCAGTGCTTGAATCGGCAAAAAACATAAAAGGCAATGTCTATTTCATCGGCGGACACCCGATGGCAGGATCAGAAAAAAAAGGCGTTTCATACGCTGACCCGTTTCTCTTTCAAAACGCTGTCTATGCACTTTGCCCAAGCCCAGATGTACCGATAAAAATCATAAACGATTTGACAAGCTTGATAAAATTAACCGGAGCAAATGTCGTATTAATTGACCCCGAGGTTCACGATAAAATAGCCGGGTATATAAGCCATTTGCCTCAATTAATCGCTGTACTGCTTGTTAACACCGCTGGTGATTTAGGGGTTGAATACTTAACACTTGCCGGAGGTGGTTTCAGAGACCTCACAAGAATAGCATCAAGCCAATTTGAAATATGGGGCGATATAATTTCACTAAACAGGGAAAAACTCCTTGAGGCAATTGATGCCTTTATAGTCGGACTTAACAAATACAAGTTGTATCTTCTGAGCAACGAAATTGAAAAATTTAGAGATGAATTTGACAGGGCTTTCAAACTCAGAAACGAGATACCTTTAACTGCAAAAGGTTTCATACACAAACTATACGATGTCTTCGTTATGGTTGAGGATAGACCTGGGATTTTGAGCAAAATATCCACCGCACTTTATGAGGGCGGGCTAAATATAAGAGATATTGAACTCCTGCGCGTCAGAGAAGGCATAGGAGGTACTTTCAGAATTTCATTTGAAAGTGAAATGGACGCAAACAAGGCAATTGAAATAATAAAATCACTCGGTTACAAGGTCTTCACGAGATGATTGAAAAATTTTTGAACATATTCAGGAAAAAGAAAGAAGAGGAAACATTTGAAATAAAATTAACGCCACGAACACTCGTTGTTCTATGTGGCGTTGCAGGTAGCGGTAAATCAACATTTGCCAAAAAGTTCTTCAAAAAAACACAAATCGTCTCTTCCGACCATTGCAGAGCGATGATATCAGATAACCCAGCAAACCAGGCGGTTTCAAAACATGCTTTTGACTTGTTTTATTTCATCATTGAAAAAAGATTGCTCGTGGGTCGGCTTACCGTAGCGGATGCAACATCTCTCTCCAAAGAAACGAGGCAAAAACTGATTGAAATCGCAAGAAAATATGGCTTTAAAGTCGTCATTATTGTTTTTGACATACCCATGGAAATCTGCATAGAAAGAGACCAAAAAAGGAAACGGAAAGTAGGTGAGGAGGTGATCAAATATCAATATGCAAACT
>JAPYWO010000122.1 GCA_028276305.1 Candidatus Thermokryptus sp. | reverse complement strand
CCCAAAATCCGATGCCCTCGTCGTAACACCGAAGCGCCTCGCTATGGTGACCCAAATCCGAAAGCGCAGTGCCCTTGTTCACCAGCGCACTTGCCAAATAATTTGCTAACTCCACCCTCCCCTCAACCTCAACCAAGCGCCTATAAATCCCAATGGCTTCATCATAACAATCAATGGCTTCTTTAAGGCGACCCAATTTCCAAAGCGCATTGCCCTTGTTTACCAAAGCCACTCCTAACTCATTTTCTAACTCCTTCCGTCCCTTAACTTCAACCAAATACCTCTTAATCCTGACGGCTTCATCATAGCAATCAATGGCTTCACCATGACGACCCAAAGCCAAAAGCGCATTGCCCTTGTTCATTAGCGCAACCGCTAAATCGTTTTCCAACTCCACTCGTCCTTCCTCAACCAAGCGCCTATAAATCTTGATGGCTTTATCGTAGCAATCAATGGTTTCACCGTGACGACCCAAAGCCAAAAGCGCAACGCCCTTGTTCACCAGCGCCCTCGCCAAATCATTTGATAACTCCACCCTCCCCTCAACCTCAACCAAACGCCTTCTAATCTTGATGGCTTCATCGTAGCAATCAATGGCTTCTTTAAGGCGACCCAAATTTGAAAGCGCATTGCCCTTGTTCATCAACGCACTTGCCAAATAATTTGCTAACTCCACCCTCCCCTCAACCTCAACCAAGCGCCTATAAATCCCAATGGCTTCATCATAACAATCAATGGCTTCCTTATGGCGACCCAATTCCCAAAGCGCATTGCCCTTGTTTATCAGCGCCATCGCCAAATCGTTTTCCAACTCCACCCGTCCTTCCTCAACCGAGCGCCTATAAATCTTGATGGCTTTATCATAGCAATCAATGGATTCTTCATAGTGACCCAAATTCCGAAGCGCAATGCCCTTGTTCATCAACGCCATCGCCAAATCGTTTTCCAACTCCACCCGTCCTTCCTCAACCAAGCGCCTTATAATCCCGATAGCTTCCTCATAGCAATCAATGGCTTTGCTAAGGCGACCCAACTTCCAAAGTGCAACGCCCTTGCCTATCAGCGCCTTTGCCAAATAATTTTTCAACTCCACCCACCCCTCAACCTCAAAAAGCTTCTTAGCCAACCGCTCTGCCCGTTTAGTGCAAGCAAGAGTTGGGCGATGGCGTTGTTTGATGCCAAACTGGTAAGATGCATTGATGAGTACCGTTAGCGCTTTTTTCCCGTCCGCTTTTTTCGCCAGTTCGTCCAGCAATGGCTCAAAGCGCTCATCCCTCAGCCCTTCCAGCGTCATTAGGACTTCTATGATAACAGGTTCTGCCAATCTAATGTCAGTAGCATTGAGCGTTTCTGCGACAAGGTTCAGATTGCCCTCTTGAACTGCTTCAGCCAGCAAAATCATCACCGCACCTGTCAAGTGATCAAACTCTCTACCTTCACTTAGCCATTTCGCTACTTTCTCACCTGTCAACCCTTTCCATTTACCGCCTTCTTCCAAAAGTTCTTGGTAGAGCAAAAACTCAAATAACATATCAAAGGCAAACCGCACTTGGTAACCGACGATGCGACGAAATCGCCCCCACTCTTCTGCTATCGGCGTTTCTATCAAAACTCCTTCATCCAAAATTTGCAGGTAAGGGGAGCGAGTTAATTCTCGTTCCAACAACGCTTTGCTCCACTCCGCAGAAAAGTCATGCAGTTCATCCCGAAGGAAATTGTCCCGCTTCAACTTTCGCATCAACCTAACCAATTCGGTGACGAGTTGACTGCGTGGTGCGAACCGTTCCCGTTCTTCATCGGTTCGCCCAAATATCTTCGCCTCACAAAAGGCGTTCAAGATGTCACCCGTCCACAGCTGTTCAGGAATGGGTTTGCCATCGTAGGCTTCCATCACCATCCGCAAAAGCCAGGGATGCCGAAGCACTTGTCGCACCTGTGGCGTCAAACCCTCGTAAGGCGTCGTAGGACGAAACCGTCGCAACTGCCCTTCCTTTGTCCGGTAGCCCTCAAAAGCCCGATAGCCCTCGTAAATCTCTCGCAACTCCTCTTCATCCACCGCTTCCAACTCAAAGCGATGTGTCTCTTCCCTTCGCCCCTCCTGTTCAACAGTGTGTGTCTGGAAAATCGTTGACGGGAACAATCCCGCCTCAAGGCTCTTCAACTGCTCCTCACTCCGTCCCTCTCCAAGTGCTTGAAGCATTCGTGTGAAGAAAACTGAGCGGACGGAAAGGATGACCTTGAGCGGGAAGTTGCGACCATAGCGCTGAACAAATTCGCAAAGGCATCTAAGCAACTTTGCTGACTGCGGATGTTCGTTCACCCCATCCACGACGACGATGAACCTGCGCCCCTCTTTTCTGACGAAGTCCAACAAGCGGATAAAATCGCCTTGTAGGTGAAGATCGCTGAGCAAGCGTTGTTCCATCGGTTCGTCGGGATTTAACTGATGCCCCGCATAGAACAAGACGATTTCGCCTCGCTTACGCCATTCATCCACTTTGTGGCAAAGCAAATTCGTCTTTCCGATGCCCGACTCGCCCAAAAGCAAGAAACCTGATTTCCCACCCTTAAGGAAACTCACCAATTCACTTTCCATCTCTTTGCGTGGGAAGTAAACTTGTGGGATGTAACGGCTTGCACTGATGTTTTCCGTAAGCCACAACTCACTTTGTGCCCTCGCCCGATCATAAAGGGTAGGATACAACTTCATATCCTTCACTAATTTCTCCACTTCCCTGATTTCAGGCTGCACCCACTTCGCCTCAAAAATTTGTCTGACCCTTTCCTTCGGTTCAGACATGGGACGGGAATGCATGACGCCGAGATAGGCGACATAGCGCTTCCCTTCCACACCATTGAACAGGAAGACTTCTTCGGTCAAGCCTAAAAGTGGCTCTTGCTGGCAGTGTGGGCAATCTGTCCAGAGCAGGAAAGGGTAAAGCGTCCGAAAGCGAGAAAGGGATGGGTCAGCAAGGAGCAAGCCCGTCAGTTCGCCTGCCCGTTGTGCCCTTGCCAGTTCCTCTAACGCCGCATCGGGAATTGGTTCGGGAGTGAAAGTCGTTTCCGCACCCATCAAGCGAAGGCATTGACCGCTACTCAAAAGGCGAAGCAACGGATAGCGCTCGCACCAAGCCATGAGATGAAGGAAGTCAGCAATTAAGGGAGCATGATGCTCAATGAAAGCCTCAAATCGTCCAACCCATCCTCCGTGCCTGATGGCGTTGCGCAGGTTGACTAAGGCGTCCAAAAGCGGCATCTCTCGCTCTTCCAAGCCCCATTCGCCCATCCGCACCGCTTTCACTTGCTTTCTAATTGTTTTATTAATTCCATCATCTAACTCGGACACAAAAAGCACACCTTTTTCCTTTAATTTAGGAACCGCAATCCGAAGGAAATTCGCAAAGTCCGAAGTCAACGGACGACGAAGATGCTCCAAACGATATGAAACCTGTTCATCTTTAAAATCAGCATAAACATAATCACTAACAGCGATCAAAGTTGCATATTGCAACGACATTTCTGCAAGATGAATAAAACCATCAACTTTCTCTTTGGGCGTCTTCCCCTCAAGCACATCATTCTTCAAAACAAAAGCAATGGGAAAAGGATAATTTAGAAATTCCTCTAATTTCTTTAATGCTTCATCCATTTCACCCTCCAATTTTTATTCTAAAACTTCTGATTTCTTCTAATTTCAAAATGATAATAAACACCAAAAAACAATTTCCCATCCTCAGCCATTCTATCTCACCTTAAATACCCCCTCACAAAATCATCCCTATAATCAATCAACACCCCACCCCTTTCCAACACGCTCTTCAACTTCCTGTCTGTAGTAATAATCTTAACATCCTCACCCCTTCGCCTAAAATAAAGATAACTCAACACAATATAACGGTCATCATAATTCACATCTTTTAAAATCTCCTCATCGCTTTCACTCTCAATATCCTCCAAATCTAAAATTTCTGACTTCAAATTGTTAAAAATAAAAGTCGTCTTCAAAAACTTAAACTTTTTCCTTAATTCACTATCCCTTGCTGCTACCTCTGAAAAACCCCATACCTTTCCCAAAAACTTTGAACCCCTAACAAAAACCACTTTGTCACATCTTTCCTTCACCCTCTCTAAAAACTGAAAACTCTCACTTTGCCTCTCAAAACCATTCTCCCCTTGAAGATCATGGATCAACCACTCATCCAAAATCAATATCATCTCCACCCCATCTTTTTCTTTACTCCTTTATTCCAAAGAACACCTTAAGATCTTCTATCTCAGCAGATACAAAACTTTCAAGCCCACCTTCAACCTGCCCCTTCTCATTTGCCCTTTGCTCCTTTAAAATCGTCTCCTTTCCCCTCTTTTCAGCAAGATATAACTTTATATCCTCTGGCAAAATGATTTTCTCCACTATCGCCGTTAAAAGCGAAGACACAAAGAATTCCGAATGCGTAACGATCAAAAACTGCTTTCCCTCATCCTTTGCTATTGAAACCAGCACGCGCACGAGATTCCTGATGACCCTCGGATGAAGATGAATCTCCGGCTCCTCTATCAAAACCGTCCTTATCTCAGACCTGTGGATTTTCGCCAACATATAAACAAGTTGATTCACACCGAACCCATCATTTACCAGATCCACAGGCATTCTCGTCTGCTTATCCGTCGTTTTCAAATAAGCCATCGCTGTACCAGGTGGAACATGCAACCTGAAATCCCTATTTACTATCCTCTCAAGATCAACCGATATTTTCGGCGCTAAATTTGAATCATTTATAATTATCGTCGCTATTTCATCCTCAGTTGTTGGAATAGCGGAAAGATGCGATGGAGAATAATTGAACTTAAAAAATCCCCTCCTATGTGGAACTATATCAATGCTATCAAGAACCGCTGGAATAGAATTTAACTTTTCCGCCAACTCCCTTGCTCTTTCCTGCGTTTGTGCAGTTGGATTCTTCGGGACCACATTTGAGGTTATCCCATTCCAATTTATAGTATATCCTTCCTCATACTCAAACTGAAAGTTTTTATTTAACGGATAAGGTATCGTTACATTCCCCTCCATTTCAAATTTACCCCATCTTTGCCTGATCCTACCCTCGCCTTTTCTAAAACTCACCTCATACTCACCATCATTAATGTAAAAGCCAATTTTTATCTCACCTTTCGGGTCATGATTGAAAACGCATGCATCAAACCCACCGAGATTTACAAAACCAAGGTTAAAGAAACCATCAACTTGTTGATTTGGATTCTTAACAAAATTTCTCAAAACAAACAACGAATATAAAACCGACGACTTACCTGTTGCTGTCCCCCCATAAATCACATTCACCTTTGACAACTCAATTTCCTGCTCCCTTATTGACCTAAAACCCGAAATCCTAATTTTCTCTATCATCCTTCCACTCAAACTTTGTTTTTCCTT
>JAPYWO010000121.1 GCA_028276305.1 Candidatus Thermokryptus sp. | reverse complement strand
TTGAAGATGAGATTTGGAATATAATTTATGAGCATACGCTCTTGAGCTCAAGAAAGCAATTCATCCAGATAAAAGATAAAAATGGAAACGAAATTTACAGGTCGTTAAGCTTGGGTTCGCTTGACCTTCCCATTGATACAATTTCAAAAAGTAATGATGTCTTTTTGACAACGGTTGAAAATTTCAACTCTCATAAAATAAGATTAGCCGTTTTAAGGTCTGATTATATAGTTGTCGGGATTGCTTATTCACTTGATGAGGTAAACCACGCAATGACAAATCTGTTTAAAATCTTTATCCTTTTGATCCCGTTTGCTCTTATCGTTTCAGTTATTGGGGGAATTTTCCTTGCGGGTAGGTCATTGAAACCAGTTGATGATATAGTTAAAACCGCAAGGGAGATAGCAAGTGGAAACTTGCATAGAAGGATACCAGAGCCAAAAGCTCAAGATGAGATATCAAATCTTGTGAAAACATTGAACGAGATGATAGAGCAGATTGATAGGTCGTTTGAACGCATGAGACAATTTTCAGCTGATGTCTCCCATGAGTTGAAGACACCGCTGACGATAATAAGGGGAGAAATTGAGCTCGCCCTCACAAGCAAAAAGAGCGTCTCTGCTCTAAGAAAAACACTTGCTGATATACTTGAAGAAGTTGTACGACTTTCAAATATGATTGAGGACTTGTTGATGTTGTACAAATCGGAGACAGGTCAAATTAAGTTGGATATTAAAAAGGTTAACATTGCTAAACTTTTGATGGAACTACTTGAAGATATGAAAATACTGGCTGAGAAAAACGAGGTCAATTTAAAAGTTGGGCGGATTGAAGAGGTTTTTGTTGATGGGGATGAGATGAAATTGAAACAGTTATTTTTAAACTTGATTGACAACGCAATCAAATATAACAAGAAAAACGGCGTAGTTGAAATTAATGTTGAAAATCAGGGCGAATTTGTGAATATATCTGTAAGTGACACAGGGATTGGAATTCCGAAGGAAGAGTTAAATTTTATCTTTGAGAGATTTTATAGGGTTGACAAAGCAAGAACAAGAGCAAGTGGTGGAGCTGGGCTTGGTCTTTCAATAGCAAAGTGGATAGCCCAAATGCACAACGGAAGGATAGAGGTTGAAAGCGAACTTGGTCAGGGAAGTAAATTTACAGTTATCTTACCCCGCCAAAGTTAAAGATGGATGAAAAATTAAAACAAAATTAGGTGCAAAAATGAAAAAATTAATTGTCCTGACGGTTGCATTGATTCTCAGTTTAAATGTTGGTGTATTTTCACAAGAAAAGGGTGTGGCGAAGGTTATAGTTTTACCTGAACATGAAAAAAATTTCAACAAGTTAATTAAATGGCTTGAGGAGAGCGCTATTTTTAAGGGGAAAAAGAGTTTTATCTCTTCTATAATTGAAACCTTTAATTTCGCCAAGACGGGGAATTTGGAAGGGTATATGCGGTCGTTAAGCGTTTATAGAACGGAACTTGAAAAATTAGATAGTTTAGAGTTAAGCGAGCTAATAAACTTTTCTTTGTCATCTCTTACGCCAGTTAAGAGCAAGGAGGTCTTGCCAGCCGAGGTTCCGGGATGTGAAGCGGATTGTCTTTTGACATCTTGTAAGATAACATGCCCTACTGGGACAAAGCCGAAGTGTCAATGTCATTTCTTTTTCGCTGATTGTGGTTGTGAGCCGTATAGATGAAAAATTTTTAATTTTATTTTCATCTTCTTTTAATGTTGGGTTTTTAAATTATAGATGCAAATAAATTTCAAAATAAAATTAGGTGCAAAAATGAAGCGATTAATTATCCTGGCGGTTGCATTGATTCTCGGCTTAAATGTTGCTGTATTTTCACAGCAACAGCAGCAAGCTCAGCAACCGAAGAAGCCAGCTGTAACAGAGCAGAAGAAAGCCCCGGCTGACACGACGAAGAAGGAAGTTAAGAAGGAGGTCAAGAAGGCAAAGAAAGTCAAAAAGGAAAAGGAAGAGAAGAAGCCGGGCAAGTAAAGCTCAACAGCCCCGACCCAACCACGGGTCGGGGATTTTTTTATTAACGGAGGTGCTATTGTTATGACCATTCTTCTGACATTATCTCAACTTGAAATTACAGGGGCAGAAGTTTATGCTATTGAAATCGCAGAAAAGTTGATTGACAGAGGGCATACTTGTTTTATAATGTCGGATACATTGAGTTTAAAAACGAGAGCAAAATATATACCAGTAAATTTTAACAAGAGAAAGCTCTGGAATAGAATTTATCAAATTATCTTCCTTATCCTTTTCATCAAAAAAAACAAAGTCCAACTAATTCACGCTAATTCACGAGCATCCGGGTGGATATCTTATTTTGCTTCAAGAATTTGTGGAATACCTCTTGTCACAACCGTTCACGGAAAACTTCATGTTCACTTGTCAAGTAAAATTGTCAAGGTTTTTGGAGATTACATTTTTGCTGTTTGTGAGAATGTAGCGAAGCATCTACAGGAGGACTTTAATGTTCCGAGTTCAAAGATAGAAGTTTTAAGAAATCCTGTCTCTATTTTTCAAATTGATGTGCCTACCTCAGGCAAACGGAAGACAATAGGCATTATCTCAAGTCGTTTAACAGGTCCGAAAGGTGATGTGATTTATCAAGTTCTTGATAATATCGTTGATAAGGTGGATGCTGAAATCGTCGTTCTTGGAGCGAAAAGTATCCCCGAAAGATTTAAAAAATTTTTCGGCAAGGTTAAGTTTCTCGGTCAGATATGTGATTTTTATGAATTTTGGAAAGCTATGAATCAGTTTGATGTTATAATTGGTTCTGGAAGAATAGCGATAAAATCAATTATGTTGGACAAGCCGACGATAGCCATTGGGGAATCGGAAGGTATCGGGCAAGTTACACGAGAAAACATAAAAGAATGTTTGGAGAGTAATTTCGGCGACATCGCTAAGGAAAGAAGATATGATTGGGTTAAAATTTTAAGCGATGTGAGGCAAAGTTTGAATCATAACGAGGTTGAGCGAGATGTGAGGGAAATTGTTTTAAAAGAGTATGACCCGGTTAAAATTTTCAATAGAATTGAAAGTGTTTATCAAGCATTGATAATAAGGAAGAGAAGGCGTGAGATTCCAATCCTTGCGTATCACAGAGTTGTAAGGGACAAAAGCGAGGCGGGAAGACATGGCATTTTTGTTACCGTTGAGCAGTTTGAAAAGCATATGAAATTTTTAGCCAAACGAGGATTTAAGACGATAACTTTCAAAGATTTAGAAAATGTTGATAGAACAAATCCAAACGAAAAATATGTGATTTTAACTTTTGATGATGGGTATGAAGATAACTACACACTTGCTTTCCCAATTTTGAAAAAATACGGTTTCAAAGCGGTGATTTTTCTTGTTTCCGACCTTGAATATAACATTTGGGACAGCAACTTTGGAGAGCCAAAGGTAAAGCTTTTGAATTCAGAACAATGTTTGGAGATGTTAGATTATGGGATTGAATTTGGTTCTCACGGGAGGTATCACAGGGATTTGACGAAGTTGGGCGTATATGATGTGGAGGATGAGGTTTTTAATTCAAAGTTAACCCTTGAAGAACGACTTGGCGTCAAAGTTATAAGCTTTTGTTATCCATACGGTAAGGTTAACGATCTGATCAAAGAGATAGTTAAGAAAGCAGGTTATAAGTATGGCGTTGCTACGGATTCGGGACCTGTTATTTTGCATGAGGATTTTTACCATATAAGAAGGATTTTGATTTTCCCCAATACAACAACTTACAGGTTCTCCCGAAAGGTCAGGGGGGATTATAACTTTAAGCGGGTTGGGATGTAAATTTGGAATTTCGTTTTGGTTTTTTTATATTTTTAAAAAACCAAATTAGTGGGCTTTACGACCCACTATTTTTTTTGATTATGTTAAATCTTGAAGAGTTAAAGTCCAAGCTAAGAGAGATAATCGTTCCAATAGTTGAAAATTCAGGCGCGTATCTAGTTGATCTTAACTTAAAGGGAGTTGGGAAAAAGTTAACCCTTGAGGTTTTTGTTGACACTGACGATGGGATAACGATAAATGAGTGCGAGAAGATAAGCAAGTTGATTTCGGATGCGCTTGATGTTTACGACCCAATCCCCGGGAGTTATCGTCTTGAGGTTTCATCCCCTGGGGTTGGAAATCCGTTTAAGGTTAAGAGGCAGTATATAACGAACATTGGGCGATTTCTTCGGGTTAAGTATCTGCGGGAGGACTCTCAGCAAGTGGTTGAACTAATGGGGCGTCTTGTGTCAGCGGATGATGATAAAATTGAGCTTGAATTAAAGGATGGAAAAATCATTTTGAGATATGAGCAAATAGTTGAGGCAAAAACAGAAATCGTTTGGTAAAATAAATTTTTTGGTTGTTATGAATCGTGAAATAGTTGAAGCATTTACGCAACTTGCTAAGGAGAAAAAAATTGAAAAGGATAAGATAGCATTCATACTTGAGGATGTATTCAGAACGCTTATCAAAAAGAAGTATGGTGAGGACGCTGAATATGACCTTATTGTTAACTTGGATAGAGGCGATATTGAGATTTATTTGATGAAAGACATCGTTGATGTTGTGACAGATCCGTTAAGGCAGATTTCGGTGCAGAAGGCGAAGGAAACTGACCCGACGCTTGAGGTAGGCGAAAAATTCGTTGATAAAGTTGATTTGAAAGATTTCGGATTGAGGTTGATTTCGCAGGCGAAGCAATTGTTTATTCAGAAGTTGAGTGAGTTTGAGCGCGACTCAATTATGAGGGAGTATGAACAGCACAAGGGCGAGATATTAATAGGTGAAATATATCAGGTTTACCTTGGCAAGGATAATAAGCCGGAGTTGGTTTTGCTTATGCATAATAAGAACGAATTGATGTTGCCGAAAAGTGAGATGATCCCAGATGAAAGGTATAGGAAGAACGAAAGTTTAAGGGTTCTTGTTAAGGAGGTTAAGCCACCTAATCCAAAGGATGCAAAAAGGGGTGATAGTCCGCAAATTATCGTCTCAAGGGCTGATCCCCAATTTCTTGTTAAATTGTTTGAGCTTGAAATCCCCGAGGTTTACGATGGTGTCGTTGTGATAAAAAATGTCGCGAGAATTCCCGGGAAGAAATCAAAAGTCGCAGTTGCATCAACGGATGAAAGGGTTGACCCAGTTGGCGCTTGCGTTGGTATGAAGGGAGTTAGAATTCATTCAATAGTCAAGGAACTTAACAATGAAAACATAGATGTCATCGCTTATAGCGATGACCCAGCTATCTTCATCGCGAGAGCTTTACAGCCGGCGAAACCAAAAGCTGTTGAAATAGACAAAGAAAAGAGGAAAGCCATTGTTTATGTCCCACCCGAAGAAATTTCAACGGCTGTTGGGACGGAAGGAATTAATGTTAAATTGGCATCTGAGTTGACTGAGTATGATATTGAGATAGTCGGAACGGAGGGTGAGAAAAAGGATGTCCAAAAAATTGTCCG
>JAPYWO010000120.1 GCA_028276305.1 Candidatus Thermokryptus sp. | reverse complement strand
GTCATTGAGAAATTTTTCAGCTCAAGGAGGGATAAAAAGAGCAATCCACTTGATATTTTAATCGCTACGATACTTTCGCAAAACACGAACGATTTGAACAGTGCGAGGGCTTTTGAAAATTTGAAGAGCAGGTTTCCGCGATTTGAGGATATCATGAACGCTGATGTAAAGCAGATAGAGGAAGCGATCAAAGTTGGGGGACTTGCACATCAAAAGGCAGTTAGAATAAAGAAACTGTTAATAGAGTTGAATGAAAAAGTCGGCGGTTTTGATTTATCTTTTCTGTCTAAGGTTTCGGTTGAAGAGGGGATTAAATTTTTGACGAGGTTTAAAGGTGTGGGTTTGAAGACCGCAAGTTGTGTTTTACTTTTTGGTTTCGGTAGGGAAGTTTTCCCCGTTGACACTCACATACATAGAATTCTCAATAGAGTTGGTGTGGTGAGAACGAAAACGCCAGATGAGACATTTCATGCAGTTAAAAATTTAGTTCCGCGTGGTTCGGCGTATTCGCTTCACACTGGGCTTATAAAGTTCGGGCGCTTGATATGTCGTGCAAGAAATCCATTGTGTGGGATTTGCCCGATTTACAACATTTGTGAATTTAAGGAGAAAAAATTTTTCAAGGATAGGACGAAGGGTTTTAAATTTGAGTTAACTGAAAAAGGGGAGTTTATTTTGCTTGAGGAAGTATAAAACAAATTGAAAAACAAAAAATGGTGAGCAGAATGGTTGGACGAAGGGAATTCTTGAAAAGCTCCGTCATTTTCGGCTTAGGGGCTTTGGTTTTCAGAAAGTTGAAATTTTTCCCATTTGCTGAAACATCTGAAGCGAAAGTGCAAAGTCGTCCAGTTTTAATTTCAACTTGGAGACAGGGCATAGCAGCAAATGAAATGGGGATGAAGGTTTTATCCGAAGGTGGAACAGCGCTTGATGCCGTTGAACTTGGTGTGAGAACTGCTGAAGATGACCCGAAGGTGATGAGCGTGGGATATGGGGGGCTTCCGGATGAATGTGGTCATGTTACGCTTGACGCTTGCATAATGGATTGGCAATTTAACGCTGGAGCGGTTGCTTTCGTTCAAAAATGTAAAAACCCTGCTTCAGTTGCAAGGAAAGTTATGGAATTGACGAAACATGTCTTCATAGTTGGTGAAGGTGCTGATAGGTTCGCTAAAATGATGGGCTTCCCCGAGGTTGACCTTTTAACTGATGAAGCAAGGAAAAGATGGCTTGAATGGAAGAGAAGTATGAGCCAAAACGATAATTGGCTCTCGCCTGAGGAAAATCACGACACGATCGCAATGCTTGCCCTTGATCAACAAGGAAGAGTAGCAGGTGCAGTTACAACAAGCGGTCTTGCTTGGAAAATCCATGGTAGAGTCGGTGACTCACCGATAATTGGAGCGGGATTATATGTTGATGGTGAAGTTGGTGCAGCGGGTTCAACAGGCGTAGGGGAAGCAGTTATAAGAACATGCGGAAGCTTTCTCGTCGTTGAATATATGAGAAATGGAATGCACCCACAAAAAGCGGTTGAAGAGACATTGAAAAGAGTTCTAAAAGTTAACAAAAAATGGATTGACAAAGACCCGAATTTCCAAGTTGCGTTTATCGCTGTGAATTTGAAGGGAGAAATTGGAGCGATGGGACTTAGAAAAGGATTCCAGTATGCGCTCTATAAAGATGGCAAAAATCAATTCCTTGATGCGCCAAATCTTATATAATCCCTGTTTTTATCTCTTTTATGTATGGGATTCTTAAAAGTTCTGTCAAGAAGCGATGATGCGCTGGATGTTTATCGCAATACGAAAGGTTTATCTTTAAAATACCGTTTTCCTCGCTCAGTTGATATTGGCTTGGTTTTATCTCATGCTCCGATAAAATTTCAATTAGCTCGGCTCTTCCTTTTCCTTTATCGTCGTAGATTTCAAGTTGGATCTGAGTGAAATTGCATTTGCCAAGGAGCGATTTCTCAATGTTAGCTAAGATGGTCAGGACCAAAAGCACAAGGAATGTGAAGATAGTCGCAAGTAACAATTGATTCGCTCCAATAGCAAGACCAACAGCAGCGACCACGAATATGGTCGCTGCTGTTGTTAATCCGGTTATCGTCCCTTTTGATTGTATTATTGTTCCAGCGCCGATAAATCCTATGCCAGTTACAACTTGAGCAGCAATTCTACCAGGGTCGGTGGATATCTTCATTGAAAGTATCATGTAAAGAGCTGAGCCAAGACAAATCAAAATGTTGGTTCTAAATCCAGCGGGCTTACCTTTAAGCTCCCTTTCAAGTCCGATCAATCCGCCGAATAAAATAGCGAGGAAAAATTTTAAAAAATCAAGATAAAACGCATCGCCCATAAAAATTCCACAATATGATTTTACCCTAAAACTTTATAACCTGCCTCTTCAACCTTCTGTTTGACATCTTCAATTTTAAGCTCGCCTGTGTATACAATTTCAAGAGTTTTATTTTGATGGTCAGCTTTGGCAGATAAAACATTTTTCAATTGCTTCACCGCTTTTTCAACGGTCATTTCACAATGATGGCAGGTCATCCCTTCAATTGTGAGAGTTAGACGGTTCATTTTTCACCTCAAAATTTTATTTTTTTAATTCTCAATGAGTTTGTAACCACAAGTATTGAACTGAAAGACATTGAAAGCGATGCAAACACCGGTTTGAGAAGAAGCCCTGTGAATGGATAGAGAACGCCCGCAGCTATTGGTATGAGTATGATGTTGTAAAAGAAAGCCCAGAAAAGATTTTGTTTTATAATTTTGTATGTCTTGGATGAAATTTTTATCAATTGCAAGACGCCTTTTATGTCATCTTTTAAAAGGATTATATCGGCAGTCGCTGAGGCAACCTCTGTGCCTGAACCAATTGCTATTGCAACATCTGCCTTGGCAAGTGCAGGTGCGTCGTTAATACCATCTCCAACCATCGCAACGATATAACCAGATTTTTTAAGTTCTTCTATTTTCTCTGATTTTTGTTCGGGCAAAACCTCGGCGAAAACCTTATCAACTCCAATTTTATTAGCTATTGCCCTTGCTGTTTTGTAATTGTCACCAGTTAGAATTGCTACATCTATTCCAAGTTTTTTGAGGTTTAATATCGTCTCTTTGGCGTCATGTTTAATTGTATCAGCGATTGCAATTATCCCAACTATTCTTTTATCAACGGCGATAAAGACAGGAGTTTTACCTTCATTGCTTAAAATATCAATCGTGTTTTCAAATTTTTTCGCATCTATGCCAAGGTTTGACATAAATGTCAAGTTTCCGACGGCGACTTCAGATGAATCAACATCCGCAAGGACGCCTTGACCAGGGACAGAGAAAAAGTTTTTCGGTTCGTGTAGCTTCAGGTTTCTAACCCTTGCATATCTTACAATTGCTTCGGCGAGTGGATGTTCTGAATTTCTTTCAACAGATGCGGAAAGGCGAAGTATTTCATCCTCAGATAGATTTCCAAGTTTTATTATGTCTGTGACTTCCGGTTTACCGTATGTTATCGTCCCGGTTTTATCAAAAACCACAAGATTTATTTTGTTTGCGATTTCAAGGGCGTTTTCGTTTTTGATTAAGATTCCCATTTCGGCTGATTTGCCAGTTGCTACAACTATTGCAGTTGGTGTGGCAAGCCCGAGTGCACAGGGACAAGCGACAATTAAGGTGGCGATAAAATTCATCAGCGCAAAAGTAAAACCATATCCAAGAAGATACCAGATTATAAAAGATAAAGTGGCGATTGAAATTACTATCGGAACAAAAACGGATGCCACTTTATCGGCAAGTTTTTGAATTGGGGGTTTGCTTGCAAGTGAATCCTTTACAAGTTGAATTATTTTTGAGAAAACTGTATCCTTGCCAACATTTGTCACTCTGAACTTAAAACTTCCAGCTTTATTTAGCGTTGACCCTATCACACTGTCCCCGGGTTTTTTCTCAACGGGCATGCTTTCACCCGTTATCACGGATTCATCAACTGAAGCAAATCCCTCAATTATAATTCCATCAACGGGGATTCTTTCGCCGGGTTTAACTAAAACGATGTCGCCCGGTTTTATATCTTTAACCTGAACGGTTATTTCCTCGCCATCTTTTACAAGTGTTGCCGTCTTCGGTTGCAGAGATGAGAGTTTCTTGATCGCAGTTGTAGTTTGAGCCCTTGCCCTCGCTTCAAGAAGACGCCCAAGTAAAATCAAAGTTATTATAACAGCAGAGGTCTCATAGTAAACATCCGGTGTTCTGCCTATTGAAGTAAAAACGCTTGGGATGAAAGTCGCAACGACGCTATATAAATACGCAGAACCGGTTCCAATCGCAATTAAAGTGTTCATATCAGCAGATAAGTGGCGAATTCCAGCAAGAAAACTCCTGAAGAATTTTCCCCCACCGTAAAACATTACAGGCGTGGTCAACAGGAAAAGAATGTAGTTTACAACAGTTCTATCACCAAAATGATGGAAAAAATGTGATAACATGTCAAGTAGAATTAAAGAGGTCAAGATAGAGCTAAAGATGAATCGCTTTTTCAGGTCTTCATATTCACGCTTTTTGATTATTTCCTCATAAAGTTCAACATCTTCTTCGGCAAGGTGCGGAACTTTGAACCCAAATTTTTCAATCTCACTTTTTATATTCTCAACCGAAATTATCGTCGGGACAAATTCAACGGTTATATTTTCG
Organism: Candidatus Thermokryptus sp.; assembly: GCA_028276305.1. Taxonomy (GTDB): domain Bacteria; phylum Bacteroidota; class Ignavibacteria; order Kryptoniales; family Kryptoniaceae; genus Kryptonium. The sequence goes on along the minus strand of JAPYWO010000120.1, from coordinate 823 downwards.
GTTGCTGGGTTTATATTTACATTTACAATGCCATTTAACTTTGATATTGAACTTTCAACTATTGAAGCTGATGCCGATGCTAAACCCTCAACTGGTATACTTATTTTTTGAATCGCAACATCATATCCTATTGCTCTCACCGATTTTATCACATCTTTAAGGTTTAATTCTGTATCTGGGGCGATTTCAATCATTGCTTTTTCAGTTACCAGATTTACGATGGCGTTTTTTACCCCGGGGAGTTTTTGGAGGTTGTTTTGTACCTTCAAGACACAGCTTGCGCATGTCATACCAACAATCGGAATCTCAATCTTTGACATTTTTGCGATGTTTAATTTATCTATTTCTCGCCCCCTTTCGCTCATGGCTTTGAAAAAATGAATTTTATTTTTATATTTATACTGAAAAAGCGCCCGTAGCTCAACTGGATAGAGCGTCTGGCTACGGACCAGAAGGTTGGGGGTTCGAGTCCCTCCGGGCGTGCTAAACCTTTATTGTTCCTCCTCTCCAGATGATAAACCAAGATCGCCGAAAAGTTGCATCCTCGCTTTCTCTGACATCATGCTTGGGTTCCAGCGCGGTTCCCAAACAATTACAACATCAGCATCTTTAACCCCGGGGATTTGAAGAAGTCGCTCGCGAACTTGCTGACTTATAAATGTGTGAGCGGGGCACCCCGGAGCTGTCAATGTCATTTTAACTCCAACCCAATCATCAATTATCTTGACCTCATATACAAGCCCTAAGTCAACAATGTTTATCGGAATTTCAGGGTCATAGCATTCCCTCAAAGCTTCATATACCTGTTCTTCCGTTACCATGG
>JAPYWO010000119.1 GCA_028276305.1 Candidatus Thermokryptus sp. | reverse complement strand
ATCAAGCCCAACACCGCGACCTGAAACATTAGTTACTTTACTTGCCGTGCTAAATCCCGGCAAAAAAATCAAATTTAAAGCATCCCTATCACTTATTGAACTTGCCTCTTGCTCTGTTATAATCTTTTTCTCAACCGCTTTTCTTCTAACCCTTTCAGGGTCTATGCCACGACCATCGTCTTCAACCGTTATAACGATGAAATTTCCCTCGTGTTCAGCTCTCAAAATAACCTTACCCTTCTCCGGTTTCCCGACCGCCTTTCTCTCCTGTGGCGTTTCAATTCCATGGTCAATTGCATTCCTTATCAAATGAACAAGCGGATCGTGTATGGACTCTATAACGGATTTGTCAACCTCAGTTTCTTCACCATAAATTAAAAGCTCCACCTCCTTATTCAAATCCCTTGAAAGGTCCCTGACAATGCGAGGGAACTTGCTGAAAACTTTCGCAATTGGCATCATCCTCGCACGCATTACAACAGCTTGAAGCTCAGATGTTAAATAATCAACCTGCGCTATAGTATCCATAAGCTCACGGGCAAGCGACTCACCCTCAAATCTCTCAACTATCCCAGAAACTATCTGCGTTAACCTGTTTCTCCCAAGAACAAGCTCGCCTACAAGGTTCATCAACTCGTCAAGTCGTTCAACATCAATTCTAACCGTCTTGTCAATAACCTTTGACTGCAATTTCTGCGACACATTGTCAACTGAAGCTTTCTCAACATCTTCTTCAATTAAAAATTCACCACGACTTATTCTTTCAAGTTTTGAAACGACACCACTTATATCAATCGGGCTTAAATCATTTGTCTCAAGCTTTGAAAGCAAAACCTTCATCAAATCCTGCGCCTCAAGTATCACATCCATTATCTCAGGATTTAACTTCAATTCAAACTTTCGCAATTTGTTCAACACATCCTCAAACTTATGGGTCAACTCGCTCATCTGCTCAAAACCGATAAAAGAAGAAGTTCCTTTAATAGTATGAACATAACGAAAGATCGCATTTAAAAGCTCAACATCGTTTTGCCTTTTCTCAAGCTCAACCAAATCATTGTCAAGTTTATCCAGAAGTTCCTTTGTCTCAACGATAAAACTTTCAACTATCTCCTTCATTTCATCGTCAAAAATTGCCGGAGTTGACATCTCCCTCACCGCTTTTTATTTTCTCGCTCTTATTGAAAAGTTCATCTATTTCCTCTTGGGATGCCCTATCCCCTGCTTCTTCATCTCTTTCAATGATACCATTTAAAATCTCATCAACTGCTTTCTGCTTTGCCCCAGTCCTATCATATTCAGCATCAGGGTTAAAAGAAGCGACATTCCTACTCGAGACGGAAGAATCTTTTTTAATGTCAAGATTACCGAGTTTTCCAAGCAGATGATTCAATTTCTCTTGAACCGACTCTATAAGATGATTTATCGCCGATATTTGTTGAGCCGTAATGTCCTGAAACTGCAAGGCGACCATTATGTTATCGGCATCCCTTTTCACATCTGAAAGCTTTTCAAGTATATCATCAAACCCATTGAGCGATTTAAACGCCGTATAAAACTTAACCCAATTTTTGGAAACTTTATCAAATTCACCTCTCTCAATGTATCTCCCAATCCTCCCTGCAATTTTTTTCTGCTTTTCATAAGATTGCTTCATAACATTTATAAAACCTTTCATCTCGCCGAATTTCAAGCTCATCTGGTCAAGTGCATCAAGAATTTCCGTCGTCGCAACCTCCGTCGTTTTCGTAACCGTGTTAAGTTGATTTGACGCCCGAGGAATCTTATTTGAGCTCTCTTCAAGCGACTTGTTTATCTCATCAAGCATCGGTCCAACCTCTCGGACGAAATGGAACAACTCCTCAAGAAAAGGAATAACCCTCTGACCGAGGATAAATATCGCCTTTAACTCTTCTATCTCCCGCAAAATTGAATCAACTCGCTTTACTAATTTTGTTTCACCATTCACCATACATCACCTCCTTTAAACTGTTTTCAAGATTTGTTCTATCTTTTCCTTCAACACTTGCGGGGTAAATGGCTTGACTATGTAATTATTCACCCTCGCTTCAAGTGCCTCAATGACATCCTGTTTCATACCACGAGTTGTCACCATGAGAATGGGGATATTTGCAAAATTTGGATCAGACCTAACAGCTCTCGTTAGCTCAAGACCTGTCATGTTTGGCATATTCCAGTCGGTTATTATGAAATCAATTTTCTCCGAATATAACTTCGCAAGCGCATCCTTTCCATCTTCCGCCTCAACGATATCAGTATAACCGATGTTCTTCAAAGCATTTATGACAATTCTCCTCATAGTTGGGGAATCATCAACGACAAGGAATCTAATCTTTCCATCTTCCATACTTCTTCACCCCTTTTAGTTTAGATATTTTGAAACTTCATATTGAACTCGCTTTGCGTTGAACGGTTTAACAAGGTAAGAATTTGCGCCAAGCTTTAAACCCATATCAATACTTTTACCATCCGAAAGCGACGAAAGTATAATTATAGGTATATCCTTGAACCTTTCATCTGAACGAAGCGCTTTTATAAGCTCAAAACCATCAAGATTTGGCATGTTAAGATCAGTTATTATCAGATCAACATTATCAACCCTTCCAAGAACCTCAAAGACCTCCATCCCATCCGAAGCGGTGACGACATTGTATCCCATATTTTCAAGCGCAAGTGAAACAAATTTTCTTATCGTGGGTGAATCATCAACGACAAGAATTGTTCTCGCCATTTTTATCACCTCACTCTTTTTTATATGCTACTGCTTTTTCAAAATAAACTACTTTAAACGCCTTTGTCACATTTCTCAAACTTTCAGAATACCCAACCATAAGATAACCACCTCTATTGAGCGAATCGTAAATCAAAGAGACAACTTCCCTTCTTGCCCCTTCATCAAGATAAATCAAAACATTCCGCAATAGCACGAGGTCAAAACCCTTCATCCCCAGCATCTGAAATTTATCAACCAAATTAATCCGTTCAAAACGAACAAGCCGTCTAACCTCATCTTTCAAATAAAATTCATCCCCCTTGATCTCAAAGAATTTGCTCAGATAATTCTCCGGGACAAACCTGACAGAATAATTCCCATATACTCCCATCTTCGCAACTTCAAGGACAGAACCATTGATGTCAGTTCCAATTATTTCAACAACGACATCTGGAAATTTCGGCTTGATCTTCTCAAGAAAAATCATCGCTATCGTATAGGGCTCTTCACCCGTTGAGCAACCCGCACTCCATATCCTCAAACGCCTAAAACCATTCCTCGGCTTTGAATTTATCAACTCGGGCAAAATGATTTCCTCAATCACCTTCAACTGCAACTCATCCCTGAAAAAATATGTCTCGTTGACGGTTATCAACCCGAATAAAATATCAAGTTCTTTGCCCCTATATGGCGAAAACCTCAAAAAATCAACATATTCCCTAAACGAAGAAAAACCCAACTGTTCAACTCTCTTTTTAAGCCGTGACTCTATAAAATACCTTTTACTGTCAGGGAAAAATATACCAGATACACGCACAATGAAATCCCTCAATTCAAAAAATTCATCGTCTTTGAGAATGACATCCACTGAAGATGTCCTATTTGTAAATTGCGATGCCATCACAAAAGAATTTTTTCGTTAAGTTAAATAAATCCTTACAACAGGGTCTTTCTGAAAATAAGGCAACGCCTTGGCAAATGCATCCCGGCTTAAAAATGGGAGAACTTCAAAAATCACAACCTTTTCATCGGGACTTACAGAGTCAAAAACGGAAAGAATTTTCTCAGCAATGACATTTTTAATTTCCTTCCCCAAACCGATCAAAATCTCCCTCTTACCATAAAAAATCTCACCGATTAACTTTACAAATTCATCGCCTGTAATTGAACTATCATTTAACGCATAACTTATAAATCTTCCCGCATCCGACTTTATTATATCAAAGGCAACAGAATAAATCTCATCCGAAGATGTCAAGAAAACATTGATTAAAAAGTCCTTTACCTCATCAAAATCACACCACTTTGACAAAAACTTCAAAAGGTCAATTTTAAAACTTTTGTCATCGCCGTTGTAAAAAATTTCCTTCGCCCTCTGAAAGAAAAACTTGAAGAAATGTTTGTTTGACTTAAAATTGCATCCGTCACGAGAACAAATCTTGACAATTGATATCACTGCCATCTTTTGAATCGCCTTGTTCTCATCATTGACGAGATTGATTAAAAAATCAACCAACGATTTATCCCCGACCTTTCCGAGCGATTCAACAATCGCACTTTTAAGTATCGGGTCATCAACATGGTCAAACAAGTTGATGAGAAATTCATGGAGCAATTTCAGAAACTCACTCTTATGAAATCTCTCAGCTATTTTACCAAGCGACTCAACGATTTGAATTTGCGCAAACTCAAACTTCTCAAACGAATCAATTAAAAACCTAACCGTTTTCTCACCGCCGACATTTCCAAGCGCTTCAATAACAGAGACAACGACATTTGGGTCTGGATCGTTTAGTTTCCAAATCAAAAAATCCTCCGTTTTCTCATCTCCTATCAATCCCAAAACATCAATCGCCATTTTTCTTATATCTTTGTCCTCATGGTTTGCCAAATTCAAAAGCGATGGGACAGCGGATTCTCCGAGCTTAACGAGAATTTCAGAGGAAAGGTTTTTTAAGCCAATATCATCAGAGCACATCAACTCACATACACTTTCAACGATTTTCTTTTTCATACTTTCAAAATCACTGGCTATTGACAAAAGCGATTGCGCAACCGCATCTCTCACGCCTTTATCTTTATCCCTTAAAAGCCCGATCAGCTTTTCAATAACTTCCTCCCTATCGCCAAATTTAACTATCGCCTCAACTGACGCCCTTCGCTCATCGGGGTCAAAAGAATCAAGACCTTTTAAAATCACATCAAAAGCCCTCATACTTCCTGAATTTTTGTTCTGACAATTATGCCCAAATCTTCCTCAAAAATTGAATTTTTCATATCAAAACTTATCTCCTCCTTTGCACCATTTATCTCAAGATAGGTGTTCTTGTAAATTGTTCCATAAACGATAAGCCGTGCTTTACCGGCTTTTCTCATATCTTCAAGCAAGTTGTTCTTCACGATTTCAAGCTGTTTTATTCGTTTTGGTATTTCATCACGCCACTTGATCAAATTTTGAAATTGTCTCTCCTGATCCTCAGGTAGCTCACCCCAATCAATTTTCAACCTCGCAAGTGCGTAAATTTCCGACTTAACACCTTCAAGATACGATTCAAGACGCCTTATCTCCGCTGTAACTTTTCTAAGTTTCTCAACTTGAACATCCCGCCTGCCGATTATAACAACTGTCCTTGAATATTCCGCACCGCCGAGCGTCTTCACCTCAACCTCACCCTTGCTCATCACCATACCACCGATTATCACAGCATCCCTTGCAATCAATCTACCTCCACAAACTATATTTGCATTTACAGCTTCCCTTTTTATCACGACATTCCCATCGGCAACGA
>JAPYWO010000118.1 GCA_028276305.1 Candidatus Thermokryptus sp. | reverse complement strand
AATTTCTCTTATGCTCAATCAAGTAATCAACCCCTTTCAATTCATCGCGGTGTTCTTCAATATAAGCTATAGCGCTAATCGGCGCATCGCGCCGAATCCTAACCTGGGCAAAAGGTGAGGGTGCAGTCTTGATTTTATCAACTATGTAATTTTTATCAACCTTCAAAATCCTGGCAAGAAGCTCAAGATTTTTCATATCAAACTCATAAGGTGTTATGATTACCGTATAAGCGGGAGCGTTGTCAACTATTATCTTGCCATTTCTATCAAGTATCAATCCTCTAATTGGATCGTGTTGAATTGCTCTTATGCTATTCGTTTGCGCTTGCTTTTTGTATTCAACATCACGATATAACTGAAGCTCATATAACCTGATAGCAAAGGCGAAGAAAACAAGCGAAATCACCACTTTAAAGAACTTCAACTTGAAATTTCCGTTCATAACAACCGCGACCTCCTTGATGTTGCGAAAATTGGAACAAGTGACAAAATTGTCGTATAAATCGCCCCACCGATGAGCATTTTAATAATTTCACTTGTCTCAAATTCACGACCAAGTATATCAACCGAAAAATAAACTGCATTATTCACAACAGAGCATAAAAAAACGATCTGCGGAAAGCGAAATGTCTCGGTATTGACATCAATTTTTGACTCATCATAGAAAAAGCCAGCTATAAAGCCACATATCGTTTTTGAAAGAGCAGAAAGCCCCGGCGTGAAATCAACTGTGTAATCCAGAAGCAAACCAGAGATGAACCCAGCAACGCTTCCCGCAATTTGCCCATTTTTCAAAGCAACATAAACGACAAATATAAGCATCAAATCAGGCGTAATCTGGCTGATTGACATCAAAGGAACAATCGCAATGCTCAAAAGCAGTATAATCAATCCAGTGATTAAGTATCTGATGTAGAGCATCAAATAAGAACTTTATTTTCCGTAAAACATTTCCTCAAACTTTTCCTTTTCGGGGTCGGATTTATATTTTACAACAAACACCTCCTCAAGTTTTGTAAAGTCAACCGATGGTTTAACTTTTATAGCTTTGAAAAGCCCTTTTGCAGAATTATCTGTTTCAACAACCACTCCTATCTCCATCCCTGGGGGGAAAATCGTGCTATATTCTGATGTTATTACGACATCCCCGGGTTCAACATCCATCGTCTTGGGGACATTAAGCATTGAGAGATATTCACCGCCTTCCCAAGCAATTATGCCGTCAACCCGACTTCTTTGAATTTTAACGCTTGCTCTGAAGTCCTTATGGAATAAAATCATCCCAACGGAATAATTTTCACCAACTCGGACAATCTTTCCAACAACGCCGGATTCGCAAACGATGGGCATATTAACTCCAACTCCATCGCTTGCCCCGACATTTAGGATGATATAATTTCTCAAATTGATAAGCGACTTACCAACAACATCAGCCGAGACAAGTTCATAATCGCTGTTTTTCTCCTTGAAACGAAGCAATTCGCGCAGACGTATATTTTCAAGTTTTTCCTCTTGAAGTTGATTTAACTGCGCAAGCAACATCATATTAATTTTCTTCAGCTCCTTATTCTCCGCCTGCAAGTTGTAAAAATTTGGAATGACATCCGTGATTGATTTCGTTAATCCGACAATTTCAAGGGCAATTTTGCCAATGAGATGGGACTTTGGTGATTTTGAGTTGAAAAGAAGGACAATTGATATCGCAACAAGAATTGAGAGGATAAGATATTCTTTAAGATGCCCGGTTATTTGAGTTAGAATTCTCAGCATCAATATCTTTGACTTTTAATGAGAACCTTTGAATAAGCTTCAAGGTTTTCAAGGACTTTACCAGCGCCTCTGACTACGGCGGTTAAAGGGTCTTCAGCCACATGAACCGGAAGCCCCGTCTCCATTCTTATCCTCTCATCAAGTCCTTTCAAAAGCGAGCCACCACCGGTTAACATTATGCCACGATCAAGTATGTCAGCTGCGAGTTCAGGAGGAGTTCTTTCAAGCGCAAGTTTTATCGCATCAATTATGGCGATTATCGGTTCGTTCAACGCCTCACGAATTTCAACAGAACTAACTTCAACGATCTTCGGTATCCCAGTTACAAGGTCTCGCCCTTTAACTTGAATTGTAACTTCCTCTTCAAGAGGCATTGCTGAACCAACTTCACACTTTATATCCTCAGCTGTCCTTTCCCCAATCAAGATGTTGTATGATTTTTTGAAAAGTTGAATTATCGCATTTGTCATCTCATCACCTGCTATGCGTATTGATTCCTGCGTTACAATCCCTGAAAGAGCTATAACAGCTATTTCGGTCGTCCCACCGCCAATATCAATTATCATATTTCCATATGGTTCAGTCACATCAATTCCTATCCCAATTGCAGCAGCCATCGGTTCAGGGATTAAATGGACTTCTTTTGCGCCAGCATGTTCAGCGGAGTCACGAACCGCCCTTTTCTCAACCTCAGTCACACCACTTGGAACGCTTATAACAACACGCCTGCTTGGAAACCAATTCACATGAATTTTCTTTATAAATTCCCTTAACATCCCCTCCGCCATCTCAAAATCAGCTATCACACCATCTTTAAGCGGTCTTATCGTCTGAAGATCCTTATGAGTCCTTCCAAGCATCTCTTTCGCTTCATGCCCTATGGCGACAATTTTTCTTGTGCTTCTGTCGTAGGTTACAATTGATGGTTCGTTTAATACGATGCCTTTACCTTTCATCCATATCAAAGTGTTTGCAGTCCCGAGGTCAATAGCTATATCAGCTGTAAATAAATTGAAAAGTCCCATTTTCCCTTTCTTAATTTTTTAGTGTTTGAAATGTCTTATTCCAGTGAAAACCATTGCGATGTTATATTCATCCGCTGTTTTTATCACCTCTTCATCCCTGATTGAGCCACCGGGTTGAATTACAGCTGTGGCACCTGCTTTTATAGCTTCAATCAAAGCATCCGGAAAGGGAAAGAAAGCATCCGAAGCAACTACGCTACCTCTCAAATCGTGTCCCATTTCCTTTGCCTTCATAACTGCTATGCGCGAAGCATCAAGTCGCGACATCTGCCCAGCCCCGATTCCAAGCGTCCTATCTTTGCGAGCATAAACTATGGCGTTTGATTTAACATGCTTTACAACCTTCCAAGCAAAAATCAACGCCTCCATCTCATCAACCGTTGGTTTCCTTCTCGTGACGACCTTCAAATTCATCGGCTCAAGGTCAACATTGTCAACCTCTTGAACAAGAACACCCCCTATGACTTTCTTGAAGTCAAAATCAAATTTTTTTATATCAATGTCCTTATACCTTATCAACCTTCTATTTCTCTTGCGGGATAGAAAACTTAACACATCAGAGGGGAAATCCGGGGCAATTATAACTTCGCTGAAAATACCGTCAATTTCAATCGCCGTTTTAAGATCAAGCGGTCTGTTGAAAGCAATTATCCCACCAAACGGGGAAATTGTATCCGTTGCGAACGCCTTTTTAAAAGCTTCAAGTATTGACTTATCATCAACCCCAACGCCACATGGATTCGTATGCTTAACTATCGCACAAGCTGGCTTGTCAAATTCAAGGACAAGTTCAGTCGCTGAACTTATGTCAAGTATGTTGTTGTATGAAAGTTCCTTACCGTGAAGTTGCTCAAAATAATTGAAGAAATCGCCATAAATAGCTCCTCTCTGATGAGGGTTCTCCCCATAGCGCAAATTCCTGATTTTAACAAGATTCAGATGAAAAACGCTCGGTAGCACATCCTCGGTCAATTGCGAAAACAAAAAGTTTGCAATCCTCGCATCATAATCTGATGTGTGCTGAAATATCTCAATCGCAAGTGAAAGACGCGTCCTTTCTGAAAGTTCGCAACCGTTTGATTTAAGCTCTGAAATTATCTCCCCATATCTTTTTGGATTCACAACGCCCGCTACATACTTGTAGTTTTTTGCACTCGCACGAAGAAGCGTCACCCCACCGATGTCAATTTGTTCAATCGCATCTTCAAGTTTAACATCGCCCTCAGAAATAAAACCTGAAAAAGGATAAAGATTGACAACAACAAGGTCAATGGGTAAAATACCAAACTTATTTAACTGCTGAATATGTTCGGGATTATCTCTTACAGCAAGAATCCCAGCAAGTATTTTCGGATGAAGTGTTTTAACCCTGCCGTTGAGCAATTCAGGAAATCCGGTTATATCTTCAATCTTTAAAGCGTTAACCCCGTTTTGAATGAGGTAATTATATGTTCCACCCGTTGATATTATTTCCACACCAAGGTTTTGGAGTTCCCTTGCGAAATCAACTATCCCAGTTTTATCCGAGACACTGATAAGAGCTCTTTTAATTTTCATTTTTTATGATCACCTTTCTTCCGAAAACATTCACTTTTCCCTCAACGAACAACCTTATAGCTTCAGGATAAACCTCATGTTCAACTTTTAAAACCCTCTCCGCAAGCGTCTCCGGTGTATCATCATCTTTAACTTCAACTGCTCTTTGCAAAACTATCGGACCATGGTCATATTCCTCATCAACGATATGAACTGTCACACCGGTTATCTTAACCCCCGATTCAATCACCGCTTTATGAACATTAATCCCGTACATTCCTTGCCCGCCAAAAGATGGAAGCAACGCCGGATGAATGTTCAATATCCTGTTTCTGTATTCGCTCACCACTTCAGCTGGGATTTTTTTCATATAACCTGCAAGAACTATAAGTTCAACATTTCTCTTCCTAAGTTCGCTTAAAATTTTATCCGCATACTCCCTATCGCTTGAAAATTGCCTCCTGCTGATATGAAGCGCATCAATTCCTTTTGAGCGGGCTATCTCAAGGGCACCCGCGCTTGAGTTATTACTTACCACAACGACAACCCTTGCCTTTAACTTTCCTTCTTCAATGGCTTTAAGGATTGCCATAAGATTTGAACCACGTCCAGAGGCGAAAACAGCGATATTCATCCTAACTGATTAACGCTTTCATTTTCTGCTTAAATTTAATACTTGCACGATAAATTATCAAAAATCTCATCAAGCATAATTTTCGCCCTCTCGTTCCAAAACATCCATTTCTTTATCCCAGCCCTTTGCTTTAAAATGAAACTATCATCCCTTGAAACTCTCACCGCCTCATCCAAGCATTTCATAAATTCCCCCCGTTCCCTTGCAACGAAGACAAAATCCAATAATTCAGCGTTTATATAAATCCCAGTTGAAACGACCGGCTTCCCGGCGTAAATATATTCATACACCTTCATAGGATCGTTTGAGAGTGTAAACTCATCTACTATATGCGGAATGATGCAGACATCAAAAGAAGCAATATAGTTGGGAATTTCATCATAATGTCTCTCACCAAGGAAGAAAACATTTTTTAATCTCTTCAATCGCCTCACCCAATCACCTACATTACCATAAAATGGACCAACAAAGACGAAACTATAATCCTTCCTATTTTGAGCGAGAAACTCAACAAGTCCGAAATCAATCCTCTCTGAGATGACGCCGACATAACCTATCA
>JAPYWO010000117.1 GCA_028276305.1 Candidatus Thermokryptus sp. | reverse complement strand
CCGAACTTAAGGTACTTTGTCTCTGGCATTTGAGGTAGAATTGGATGGTCGGGCGATGCGCTCCTCCATTCAATTAATCTGATTTTTCGCTTAGCCAAAATAGAGCTTTGTATTATCACATCAATGAACATTTGATCGTCAATATGATGTGAGCACGAAGCCGTTGCCAATATCCCGCCCGAGTTCAAAATTTTAATCGCAGTTGAATTTATCTCCCTGTATCCTGAAAGAGCTGATCTAACAGTTTTCTTTGATTTTGTAAAGGAAGGAGGATCAAGTATGACTATGTCAAATTTTTCCCCTTTATTTAGATATTCCCTCAATTTGTCAAAGACATCCGCCGTCTCAAAATGAACATTTTTTAAACCGTTAAATTCGGCGTTTATTTTCGCTTTTTCAATCGCCGTTTCAGAAATATCAACGCCGATGACTTTTTCAGCTCCAGCAAAAGCACAATGAAGAGCGAAGCCACCTTCATTTGTAAAACAATCAAGAACCTTTTTCCCTTGTGAGAATCTCCTTAACACTTTTCTGTTTTCCCTCTGGTCAAGATAAAATCCAGTTTTTTGTCCCGAAAGCAAATCTATTTTAAACTTTACTCCATCGTCATCAAAAATTATCTCCTTTGATCCCCCTCGCAAAATCCTCCGTCTGTTTTCAAGACCTTCAAGCTCGCGCAATGGCGATTCGTTTCGCTCAACTATTCCAAATGGCTTAAAAATTTCATCAAGCACATCGCAAATTAAGTTTACCCTTTGATCCATACCGTAGGAAAATGTTTGAATTGAAAAACAATCCTCATATTTGTCAATTACAAGTCCCGGCAGAAAATCGCTTTCGCCGTGGACAAGGCGAAATGTTTCGGAATTTGGGTAAAGGGTTTTCCTGAGATTATAAGCTTCAAGAATTCTTTTTTTGAAAAACTCAAAATTTATCTCGGTTCTTTCGCGGGTTAAGATTCTAATTGATATAAGTGAGTGTGGATTGAAAAAACCAAGCCCGAAAAATTCACCGTTGAATCTGTAAATTTCAACTACATCGCCGATTTTCGGATTCCCTTCAATGTCTTTTATCTCGTTGCTGAAAATCCAAAGATGTCCATTTAATATCCTTTTGTCTCCACCTTTTCTGAGAATTACTTTTTTCATTTCACTTTTGAAATTGTCTTGTCCAGTATTTCCACCAAAACGGATAATCTCTCTCTTCGTATCTTACGGCGACAAGTTCAACATCATCAAACCAGGCACTTCCTTTACCGTTTAAAACGCATTTGACCCTTATTTTCTTTGCATCTTTTTCAACTATTACCGCACATGTGTAAACTTTCCAATCGTTTGTCCCGGTTAAGATTTCAGTTGAATTAAATGAACGCAAGTTCCCGAGCGTGTCATAAACTTCAATCCTCAAAAACGCTGAGTCAGCGTAGTATGTTTTTATCGCCCCATAAAGTATGAATTTTTTCTCTTTCGGGAATTGGTGAATATCTTGGAACCAGTTTGATTTCGCAGATGGGTTGTTTGATGTTATGCTTGCGCTGAATTTCCCGTCAAATTTTTCTATGACATCGCGCTCAAGATAAACTTCATCCCCTTTTATTTCGCTCATCCAACCGCTTGGCTCATTTCCCCGACCGAGTTCAAAGCTTGAGTTGTAGATCAAGTTTTTCACATATTCAACGGTGTAAGGAGTTGATCTTTTCTCAATCTCAATGATTTCTTGTTTCTTTTTTGCAAGTAGGAATAGGATTAAACCAGCTAAAATTGGGATGAAAAAGATGATTAGCCGAAATTTCTTCACAGTCATTCCTCAATCCCAAGTTGTTTCCTTCGCTTAAGGATTTCCTGTGCCTTTTCAAGTTGCTCAATCGTGTTTATGCCATGAACCTCGTCCCAGCTTTCAGCTTTAAGAGCTGAAATTTTCATATTATGATGTGAGAAATAGTAAAAAACATCCGTTAAGTAATACTCACCTTGAACATTGTTTGGGGTTATATGTTTAAGGGCTTCAAAAAGTGGCTCTTTTTTGAAGACATAAATTCCGGAGTTTATCTCTTTTATTTTTCTCTCTTCCTCCGAGGCGTCTTTGTGTTCAACTATTCTATCAACCGAGCCATCCGGATTTCTTATTATTCTCCCGTAACCTGTTGGGTCTTCAACTTCAGCCGTTAGCACTGTCCCGACTGCGTCGGTTTCGTAGTGATATTTTAAAAGTTTTTGCATCGTCTTTACAGTTAAAAGTGGAACATCGCCAGATAAAACAAGGACATCACCGTTGAAATTATCAAGGAGTTTCTCCGTCTGCATCACAGCATGACCCGTTCCTAATTGTTGCTCTTGGATTGCGAATTCAACCGATGGGGCGATTTTTTTGACATAATCCATAACTACATCTTTAAAATGTCCAACTACAACTATAACCCTGTCGGAGTTAATTTTGAATGCGAGTTCAACGACATTTTTTATCATCGGTTCCCCGTTCAAGTGGAACATCACCTTGGCTATATCTGGTCTATTCATCCTTGTTCCCTTGCCAGCAGCAAGGATGACAGTTGCAAGGTCTCTTGGATGCTTATAAAAAAAATTCCCCACAAGTGACCTCAGTTTATTTTTAAAAATTTTTCACTTTGCAATTTCGTTTATCGTCCCGTATATAATTTGCTTAATTTTATTGTCTTTGTCAAGTATGAGGACTTTTGGCTTGTGATTTTGGGCAAGTTCCTCAGGATATTGAGCGTAGGAGATTATAATTATCTGGTCACCTACGGCTCCTAAGCGAGCTGCTGGTCCATTAAGGCAAATAACCCCGGAATTTCTCTCCCCTGGGATCGCATATGTCTCAAACCTTGCACCATTGTTTAAGTTCACAACTTGGACTTTTTCAAACGGAAGTATATCCGCAATCTCAAGCAGGGATTCGTCAATCGTGATGCTACCTTCATAATAAAGTTCGGCTTGGGTTACGGTAGCGCCGTGAATTTTTGATTTACACATCTCACGGTATATGCTCATCTGGCTCAAAAATTTTTATTTTCAAATTTTTACAATTGTGTTATCAATTAAACGAGTGCTTCCAATTCTAACAGCAAGTGCTATAAGATACTCCTTACCCTCGCTTAGAGTTTCAACCTTTTCAAGTGTTTCTGGCTCAACTATGGCTATATAATCTATCATGGCTGTCGGTTTTGACTTTATGAGTTCCTCCATTTTTAAGATTATGTTTTTTGAATTTCTTTCGCCGTTCTCAATTAATTTTTCGGCAAGTTTTAAACTTTCATAAAGTACAGTTGCGTCTTTTCTTTCCGAGTCGGAAAGATATATATTCCTTGAACTCATCGCTAAACCATCTGGCTCACGAACTATGGGTGCAACTATTATCTCAATGTCAAAGTTTAAATCCCTGACCATTTGTTTTATTATCAGCGCCTGTTGAGCGTCTTTTTGACCGAAGACCGCGATATGTGGCTTGGTTATGTTGAAAAGTTTTGCCACAACCGTTGTAACCCCTCTGAAATGTGTGGGTCTAAATTCCCCTTCAAGGACTTTGGTTAGTTTGTCAACCTCAACATAAGTGAGGAAATTTTGAGGATACATCTCTTCAACGCTCGGATGGAAAATTATATCACAGCCAGCTGATTGTGCGAGTTTAACATCTCTTTCAAAGTCCCTCGGATATCTGTCATAGTCCTCATTTGGCGCAAATTGCAGAGGATTGACGAAGATAGTTGTTATCACCACATCGCTTTTTTCCTTCGCGAGTCGTATCAAACTAAGATGTCCCTCGTGTAGATAACCCATCGTTGGAACTACGCCTATGATTTTCCCTTCTTTTCTTAATTCATCAGCCACTTTTTGCATTTCTTTGACTTTTGAAATTATCCTCATTCCCGCTTGCTTTTATTTGTTTTTCCGTCGGAAAATTTACAAATAAATTTCTGATAATTCAAACGCCGAGTTTCAATCTTCGTTTGATAATTTCCGTTGAAATTTTTATTTTTTTAAGCAGTCAAAAGTAATTTGGAGCATGATGCGACTTAAAGATAAAGTTGCTGTAATAACTGGTGCTTCGCGCGGGCTTGGAAGGGCGCTTGCAGTTGCCTTCGCCTCAGAAGGAGCTTTAATTTCCATATGTTCAAGGTCAAATGATATATTTTACATCGCTGATCAGATAAAATCATCCTGCTCAAAGTGCCATGTCGGAAAAGTTGATGTCAGTGATTACGAAGCTGTAAAAGAGTTTATTGAGGAAGTTCATAAGCGATTCGGTAGAATAGATATACTTGTAAATAACGCAGGTATTCTCGGGGTTAGGACAACCATAGTTGATTATCCAGTTGATGAATGGCGGAAGGTGATAGATGTAAATTTAAATGGGGTTTTTTATGTGACGCGGGAGGTACTCCGTTATATGATACCACAAGGGAATGGAAGTATAATAATGGTTAGCTCAAGTGTTGGCAGAGTTGGAAGGGCAAGATGGGGTGCTTATTCTGTTTCTAAGTTCGGCGTTGAAGGTTTAACACAAATCCTGGCTGATGAACTTAAAGCATATGGGATAAGGGTTAACTCCGTAAATCCAGGTCCTATAGCAACGGAGATGAGAAGACAGGCGTATCCGGATGAAGACCCGAAAAAACTCAAAAGACCTGAAGATATCGTAGATGTTTTCATCTATCTTGCTTCTGATGAGTCAAAAGATGTGACAGGGATGCAGTTTGATGCGCAAAATTTTAAACTAAGTGAGGTAAGAAGATGAGAAGAAATCTCTTTCTGGTTTTCTTTCTTTTATTGTTTTATTCCTGTTTCTATTTCGGCTCAACATCGCCACAGATTGATGAAAAAGACCTTTACAAGCATTTAAGCTATATCGCCTCCGATAAGCTTGAGGGTCGCAGAGCTGGAACGAAAGGAGCTGAGTTAGCAGCTGAATATATAGCGAAGCAATTTAAAAGATTTGGGCTTAGACCTGTTGGGGATAACGGGACTTATTTCCAATATTTTGATTTCACAAGTGAGGTTAAAGCCGGGGCGCAGAATTTCCTTAGTTTTAATGTTTCAGGTAAAGAGATAAAATTGACCTTTAAGCGTGATTTTCATCCACTTCCGTTCAGCGAATCCGGAAAAGTTAATTCTGAGGTCGTCTTCGCTGGCTATGGGATAAGCGCTCCAGAGCTTAACTACGACGATTATGATGGCATTGATGTAAAAGGCAAGGTCATCATAATTTTAAAAGGAACTCCAGATGGTTATAAAGCTCATTCAGAATTTGAAAAATATCTCCCATTAAGATACAAAGTAAGCAATGCTCAATCAAAGGGCGCTTTGGGTGTTATAATTGTTGACCCATTTTCGGAGAAGTTTGAAAGGTTTACCTATGATTTTTCCGCCGGCAAATCAAGTATCATAGCGGTTGAAGTTAGAAATAGTTTGATTGACAGCTTATTTAAGCTTTGCGGTTATGATTTCAAGCTTTATGATATCGTCAAGAAAATTTACGATGAGCGGAAGCCGTATTCTTTCGGGATTAAAAACCTAACCGTTGAAATTCAAAGTGATGTCGTGTATGTAAAGTCAAA
>JAPYWO010000116.1 GCA_028276305.1 Candidatus Thermokryptus sp. | reverse complement strand
TAAAGGATGAAAACGAAAAGGCGATGGCTAATGAGGAAAAGGTAAATGAAAAAGTTGAGGAGACGACGCAGTCGGAGATAGATGTTCTTAAAGCGGAGGTTGAAAATTTGCGCAAAGAGGTTGAAGAATACAAAGATAAATTGTTGAGGAAAGTTGCTGAATTTGAAAATTACAAAAAGCGTCTTGAGGCGGACTTTTCAAATGCGGTTAAATATGCCAATGAAAAACTTTTCCTTGAAATTTTGCCGATAGTTGATGACCTTGAACGCTCGCTCGCAAGCGGAAAGGAGAAACCCGACTTTGATTCGTTTTATCAAGGTGTTAAGATGATATATTCAAAATTGATGAAAGTCCTTGAATCTCACGGTGTAAAACCGTTTGAATCCGTTGGAAAACCGTTTGATTTTTACTATCACGAGGCGTTGCTTAGAATCCCAAGGGATGATGTCCCGCCCGATACGGTAATTGATGAGGTTGAGCGTGGATATATGTATTACGATAAAGTATTGCGCCATGCGAAGGTAATTGTTTCTAGTCCTGTTGAGAAGCAAGTCACAGAGGATAAGAGGGATGATTTAAAAACTAACTTCAGCGACGACCACAGGGGGGAGGCTTAAAAAACATGCCTCCCTGGGGTTTTATCTTTTTTAAATTAAAATTTCATTGTGATGGCTAAGAAGGATTATTATGAGATACTTGGCGTTTCGCGAGATGCAACACTTGACGAGATAAAGAGAGCATATAGAAAACTCGCCATGGAATACCACCCCGATAGAAACCCCGGAAACAAAGAAGCCGAGGAAAAGTTCAAGGAAATCACCGAAGCGTATCAAATTTTAAGCGACCCTGAGAAACGAAGAAGATATGACATGTATGGACACTCTGGGATAAGCGAAAGCGATTATATTCATTTCACCGATGTTCGTGATATATTTGATGTTTTCAGAGATATATTTGATTCTTTTGGTGGCGGACTCTTTGATGATTTCTTTGGAACGAGAACACAAACGAGAAAAACTCAAAGGGGCATACCTGGTTCAGATAGAAAATTGAAACTCAAGCTTACACTTGAGGAAATCGCTACCGGGGTTAGAAAAAAGTTGAAGATAAAGCATTTTAAAACTTGTCCTGAATGTGGTGGTACGGGGGCAAGATCAAAAGGTGGATATTCAACCTGTAGCGTTTGCAATGGCATTGGTGAGGTTAGACAAGTTCGTAAATCTTTCTTCGGTCAAATGGTCACAATCACAACTTGTCCAAATTGTGGCGGTGAGGGGAAAGTTATAAAAGAGCCGTGTAATGTCTGCGGTGGTGAAGGAAGGGTCTATGGCGAAAGCGTCGTTGAAGTTGATATTCCAGCTGGTGTAAGGGAAGGGAATTATTTAACCGTCAGAGGTTATGGTGACGCTGGAATAAGAGGAGGAACCCCTGGCGATTTGATCGTTGTGATTGAAGAGGAAGCGCATCCATTTTTTGAAAGAAATGGAAACGATGTCTATTACACGCTTTTGATCAGTTATCCAGAAGCTGTGCTTGGAACGGAAGTTGAAGTGCCATCCCTTTATGGAAAAATTAAAGTTAAAGTTGAACCCGGGACAAAACCGGGGAAAGAGATAAGATTTAAAGGGAAAGGACTACCATCCGTTGATAAAAATGTGAGGGGCGATTTTATCGTTAAAGTTGACATTTGGGTTCCGGATAAGGTCAACGCTCTTGAAAAAGAATTGCTCCAGAAACTTCTTAAAGAAGGAAAGAACATAAAACCTGACGCTGAGGAGTTAAAAAAGCGCGGGCTTTCAGGTTGATTTAATTGCATCCGTTTTTTAAATTTGTGAAAAGTTAAAATGAAGTTGAAATGAAATCTTTTTTAAAAAAAATAAACGATGCGATTGGCTTGACGAAATCGGAGAGCGTTGTTTTTTGGTTTCTGATAATCGCTTTTGTATCCGGGTTGTTGATCAAGTTTTTGCGTGGAGATGTCGTTAACGAGGCGACATCTAACAAGTTTGATTACTCTGTTTTTGATTCCGAGTTTGAAAAGAGGTCAGCGGAAATTGAAAAGTATGTTAAAGTTTCAAAAGACGCTGATAGCGTAACTGATGCTTCAACTTTTAAAGTTAATATAAATACTGCGACAAAAGAGGAATTGATGAAGCTTCCAGGCATTGGTGAGCAAACGGCAGAGAGGATAATACAGTACAGGAAACTCTATGGCGATTTCAAGAGGATTGAGGACATAATGAATGTTAAAGGGATAGGGCAAAAGAAGTTTGAGAAAATAAAAAGATATTTAAAAACAAACTAAAAATTAAGGAGGTTAAATGGCACAGGCAAAAGCGAAGGGCTCAATCTTGCTTGAGATTTTAATCGTTGTTTTAACGGTTGTTCTCGTTTATACGATTTATGACCCGGCGATGAAGATAAGAGCCGAGGAGGAACTAAAAAAGATTTGCCGTTTCAGAATGAAAAACATAAGACAGGCGGAGCTCAGATATTTTGACGAATACGGCAAGTACACAGGCAATATTGATTCGTTAATTGCATTCATCAAGGCAAAAAATCTTCCTGACTCGCTTTTCTTTTCAACTACTTCTGAAAAATTTAATCCCGATTCACTGCGTCGTTGTCCAAAAGCACAAACATTTTATATTTTCGGTGCTGACTCGGCAGGGAAATACTATTGGCTTGAGTGCCCAGTTGGTCACGGATTCGTCGGTTCAAAAGATAAACCGGAGGATGTGAATAAAGTGTCTTGGGAGTAAATGATTTTTATCTCCGTTAGATTAAATAAGGATAAAGTTGATGTAGCAGAGGCAGAGGAACTTTCAAAAAAGTTAATTTTAAAAAACTTCTTCAGCGCAGATTTAAGCATCAACTCGCTTTCACACGAGGAAGTTGATTCGGTAGTTTCTTTTATTTCGTCTTCAATTCGCATCAACGAAAAGCTCACGAGAATTTCTTTTTGCATTGACTCAAATTTCGCTTTTTTAAATGTTATACCCGTTGATGATAATCTTTCCGATCAAGAATTAAATGAGCATTTACTTTGGGAGGTGTCTCAATATTTCCCGGGCGAGTCAGGGCACAAATTTACAGTGAGAGGATATAAATTTGGCGACGGTAATCTTAGTAAAGCGTTGCTTGTTGGAGTTAGAAGAGAGATGATTTCTTTTATAAAAGCAATTGCTGAGAGATTAAAATTGAAAATCAGCATAATTGACATTGATCATTTTGCAAGTGAAAATTGCCTCAGGGAGAGGATCAGCCCGATAAGGTCAAGGTATTTTTATCGCGATTTCATCTTGATAGGTGTCAAACCTGCGAGAATTGATGTGAGCGTTTTTAAGAATTACGAGTTTCGCAATTATTTTTACTTTATCATCGGAGGCGAATCAGACCTGATGTATTTTGTGGTGAAGTTGATAAACGATAATATATCCGCTGGCTTTGAGAAATTTGTTTTTTATGGAAAGTTTGATTTGAACTTTCTCAATTTCATCCGCAGTTTGCTTGGAGAGAAATTTTCGGTCTTAAATCCGATTGACACTGGTTTGTTTCTTGATGTGAAGGTTGAGCCCAGGCTCGTTCCGGAGTTTGCACCCAATATAGGACTTATGTTGAGGATGCTGTGGTCAGGATAATTTCGGGAAAATATAAGGGGCGTTTGATAAAGTTACCAAGGGGAGAAAATATAAGACCAACGGCTGATAGAGTTAAGGAGACGATTTTTAATATACTTTCAAGCAGAGTAGAATTTGAAAATTTCGTCGTCCTTGATCTATTCGCTGGCACAGGAGCTCTTGGGTTTGAAGCGATAAGCAGAGGAGCTGAAAGGGTTTATTTCGTTGATAATAATCATAGAGCGATGGAAATAATAAAAATGAATGCGCAAAATCTCGGTTGTGTTGACAAAGTTGTTTTAATTAAAGACGACGCTTTGAATTTTATTGATTATGCTGATATTGAGTTTGATTTGATTTTCGCTGACCCGCCATATATGTATCCACATGTTGATAAGCTTGTGGATAAAATTTGGAAGAGGAAGTTGTTAAGTGAAATTGGTTTTTTCGTCCTTGAACACGATTCGGGGATTGTTTTTGTTGAGGATATGATCAATTTTGCAATTGAAACAAGGCGTGATTTTGGAAAAACGGCTATTACAATTTTTAAACATAAAAGGTGACCCGCGATGAAAAGAATCGCAATTTATCCGGGGACATTTGATCCGATAACGAATGGACATATTGATGTTATAGAGCGAGCATCAAGGTTGTTTGACAAGGTTATAGTTACAGTTGCAAAAAATGTCGCTAAAACTCCACTTTTCACGGTTGAGGAAAGGGTCAAGATGATAAAAGAGGTGGTTAAGAAATTTGACAATGTTGAGGTTGATAGCTTTGATGGGCTTCTTGTGGATTATGCTCGGATGAAGGGCGCAGTTGCTATAATAAGGGGCTTGAGAGCTGTGTCCGACTTTGAATATGAATTTCAAATGGCATTGATGAACCGCAAAATATGCGACATAACAACGGTTTTTCTCGTCCCACACGAAAAGTATACTTATTTGAACTCAACGATTGTCCGTGAGATTGCCTCTTTCGGTGGTGATGTGAGCAATTTCGTTCCGAAGATAGTTGAAAAAATGTTGAAGGAAAAATTTAAAAGCACGCAAAATTTAAGAAGGAAGGTATAATGCCAGGGTTATCGGAAAAGATAATAAATCTTCCAGAGTCGGAGACATTGCGTATATCTGCAATCGCCAAAACGATGAAAGCACAGGGTATTGATGTCGTTTCTTTAAGTGCGGGTGAGCCAGATTTCCCGACCCCTGATCACATAAAAGAAGCAGCTATACAAGCGATAAAAGAAAACTTCACAAAGTATACTCAAAATCAGGGGATACCTGAACTTATAAATGCAATTGTTGAAAAGTTCAAGCGTGATAACAACATTGAATATAGACCAAGTCAAATACTTGTTTCAAGCGGTGCCAAACATTCAATTTTTAATGCTTTGCAAGCGATTTGTAACCCCGGGGATGAAGTTATAATACCAGCGCCTTATTGGGTGAGTTATCCAGCAATGGTTGCGCTTGTTGATGCCAAACCCATAATCTTGAAAACGGATATAGCGACGAATTTTAAAATAACGCCCGAGCAACTTAAAGAGGCGATAACGAGCAAAACCAAAGCTCTGATTTTTAACACGCCTTCAAATCCAACTGGCGCAGTTTACACAGAGGACGAGATAAAAAAAATCGCAGAGGTCGTTTACGAAAAGAATATATTTGTCATATCGGACGAAATTTATGAGAAAATAATTTACGATGAAAAGCATTTCAGCATGGCTTCAATACCCGAGTTGAAGGATTTAGTTATAACCGTGAACGGAGTTTCAAAGGCGTATGCGATGACTGGCTGGAGGATTGGTTATATGGGGGCGAAGGAGGATATAATAAAACTTGCGAATAAAGTTCAAGGACAGGTTACTTCAAATGCAAGCTCAATTTCTCAAAAAGCAGCACTTGCGGCTTTAACGGGTCCGCAAGAACCGGTGAGAAAAATGGTAAACGAATTTAAAATAAGGCGTGATTTCCTTTGTTCGGAACTTAAGCAAATACCAGGCGTGGATGTAT
>JAPYWO010000115.1 GCA_028276305.1 Candidatus Thermokryptus sp. | reverse complement strand
ATTTTTTCAACATATTGCACAGATTTTCAGTTATCCTCTGTGGCAAAACGCAAGGCATCTTAGTTCCGATTCTTATTATCTCAACATGTGGGATTTCTCTTAGTGCTTTTATAATCTTTTCAAGCATGTAATCGGTCAACATCAGTGGATCACCGCCTGATAAGATTACATCTCTAACCTCAGGGTGATTGCGTATGTAATCAATTCCATCTTGGATGAATTTCATATTTATCTTGCTTGAATCTCCGACTTTTCTTTTTCTTGTGCAGAACCTACAATACATAGAGCATTGACTTGTCACAAGGAAAAGAACCCTATCTGGATATCTATGCGTGATGCTTGGCACAGGGCTCATGGCATCTTCATCAAGCGGGTCCTCGGGCATGTCCTCGTCTTCAAGTTCCTTTATATCTGGAAAACATTGAAGCCAAATCGGGTCACCCTTGTATCGTATGAGGCTAAGATAATATGGATTTATCCTCGCCGGGTATCTTTCTATAATTTTTCTCATCAAGTCCTTATCAACTCCAAATACCTCGGCGAAATCCTCTACTGTGTCTATGCTTTGTCTGAGTAATTCCTGCCAGAGTTCCATTTTTGCCTCCTTAAATATATTTTGCAAAAATTATTAAATCGTCGGTTGGTTTATAGAAATCCCTTATGCGTGCCACCTCTATATATCCGCACGCATTGTAAAATGAAATAGTCCTTTGATATTTTTCCTGAGAAGATGTCTCCACAAGAATTAGCATGCCTCCTTTCTCTTTTATTTTTTGTTCAGTGAATTTTATCAAACTTTTTCCAATTCCATTTCCCTGATAGGAAGGGTCAACCGCTATCCAATAAATATCATAAGTTGCAAGTGTCAGAGGTCTTTTCCCAAAACATATATATCCAATTGCCTCATCATCTTCTTTCACAGCTGTGTAAATTTCATAACCACTTGCTTCGCCTTTTTCTAAAAACTCGTCTACCAGTTCCATCGCAACTTTTATCTCCTCATCGGTGAACATATCGGTAGCCGATAAAATGTCTTTTATTTTTTCTCTGTCCTTATTTAGCAAACTTCTTATCCGCATAGCTTCTTTCAATTGCTATTTCTGCGATTTTAACTATGGTTTCCTCTGGTGTTAATCCATAAACAGATGCCGACCTCATAAAACCGGCGTTCCTTGAAAGATCCGGATTCGGGTTAACTTCAAGAACATATGGGTTTCCTTCTTTATCAATTCTCATATCAACCCTTGCGTAATCGCGACAACCCATAATTTTATAACAAGACAAAGCTATATCTTTGATTTTCCTCTCAAGCTCGGGTTCAAGTGGAGCTGGACAAATCGGAATTGTTTTTTCGTAGTAATCTGTATTGGGAATCCACTTCGCCTCATAACTTACAATTTTCGGTAAATGAGATGGAAGATGGGAAAAATCTATTTCAGAAATTGGCAAAACCACAGGTGGATTATTACCAAGTATGGCAACATTTACCTCTCTACCGTCAATGAATTCTTCAACAAGAGCTGGTTGTTTGAACATTTTAATTATGTATTCAACCCTTTCTTCAAGCTCTTTCCGATCATAAACCACAGATTTTTCATTTATCCCAGCGCTTGCATCTTCACGAACAGGTTTCACAATGACAGGGAATCGGAGATTAATTTTTTTGCGTCCATCAATGCTTTCATTGAA
Source organism: Candidatus Thermokryptus sp. (assembly GCA_028276305.1). Taxonomy (GTDB): domain Bacteria; phylum Bacteroidota; class Ignavibacteria; order Kryptoniales; family Kryptoniaceae; genus Kryptonium. The sequence continues at coordinate 3,951 of JAPYWO010000115.1, read as the reverse complement.
AAGATCAAATTTGGCGGTAGGAATTCCATAATGTGATAGTATGATTTTTGTTTTTGCTTTATCAAGGCACAGCCCAAGTGTCATCGGTGGGGCACCTGTATATGGTACTTTTACAAGTTCAAATAACCCAGCAGCAAAAACCTCTTCTTGTGACTCAAGTTCAACCATTTCACAAAAATTGTAGATGAGATCTGTTTTTAGGTTTAGAATGTCATTTATGAAGCGCCTTGCATTATAGACAGGCAAAACATTTACCTTGAATCCTGCTTTTCTCAGTGAATTTTCCACAAATTCTATTTCGTTTTTAACTTCAATTATTGAGAGATCCAAGTTTTGCGGTTTTGGTTCAATTTTTTCAGGGTCGTTATATACAATTGTTATTTCAAACGACTTAGACATAAAAATAGCGTTTTATGTTTTTAATCCGATTGAAATTAAGACATTTTTATATCATCCCGTATCTTTTCAATGCGGAATTTAGAACCTCGTTTATCATTTGATTATAGGTTAACCCCGCTGCACGTGCTGCTTTAGGAAAGCAGGAATTATCCTCCGGGTTTGGAAGGATTCCTGGTAAAGGATTTACTTCAAGGATGTTTGGCACCCCGTCTTTATCAAGTCGCAAATCAATTCTGCACCAGTCCCGACAGCGCAGAACTTTAAATGTTGAAAGAGCTATCTTTTCTATCATTTCTTTTAATTTATCGTCAATTTCAGCGGGACACTGGAATATATCAAGTGGTTTTTCGGGTGTATCCCATATCCATTTGGCTTCAAAAGAATAAATTGGTTTTGCTTCGGGTGGGAGAGAATCAAATTTTATCTCAATTATTGGGAGAACCCTCGCTTCTTTTCCATTTCCAAGAATTGCCACTGTGAACTCACGACCAGGAAGGTATTCCTCAATAAGCGCTGGTTCATTATATGACTTTAAAATTCTTTCAATTTCTGAAATCAATTCCTTTTCGTTTGAGACAACGGATGAGTTGAAAATTCCTTTGCTTGAGCCCTCGTGTAAAGGTTTGACGATAAGGGGGAAATTCAGGTCGCCTATTCCGTCAAATTCTTCAAGGGATTCAACTGTTATGAATTTCGCCGTTGGAATTTTATGATAAGATAAAATTTCTTTTGTTCGGGCTTTGTCAAGGCAAATTGCAAGTGTCAGGGGGTCGCTTCCGGTGTATGGGATGTTGAGCATTTCAAGTATGGCGGGGATTTGAGCTTCTCTACTTACCCCGTAGAAACCTTCAGCTATGTTGAAAACGATATCAGGTCTTATCCTCCTTAACTTTTCAAATGCATCTTCATCCGCTTCAATTAGCGTAACAGTGTGATTTTCTTCAAGTGCTGATTTAACTGCATTTATTGTCTCCCAGGTGTCCCACTCTGCGTAGGTGTCATCAATTGTTAATTTTTTTTCAGCCGTCTTTTTGTCTAATAACTTAACGCTACTAAACGAGTCATCTCCCGATGAGTCATCGTTAAACGAGTCATTAACAGATGCTCTTTCCTTCTTCAAGTTAAACACCAGACCAACATGCATAAAAGAGACGACTAACTTTGTTTTTAATCTCTCTCAATCATAAATATAATATTTTTTTTGAAATTGTCAAGAGGCGAAAGCGGTTTGGGTTGAATTTTTGCATTGTTGAGTTTATATTAAAGCAAAAAGGTCCCGTAATTATGACACGCTCAAAGGTTGCTGTTTTAAAGACGAGACCGGAGACGGTACTTCAAGATATAGAAAAATTGATGAAGCTTGCAGAGTTTGAAAAATTTCTTGATAAAAATTCCATTACCATTTTAAAGGATAACATATCTTGGCACTTTCCTTATCTTAGTTCAAACACCACTCCTTGGCAACTTGAGGGAGCTATAATCGCTTTGAAAAACGCGGGATATGATAAACTTGTTGCAGTTCATAACAACACAGTTGTAACCGATCCGTTCAAAGGTTGCAAACTTAACAAGTTAACACCGATATACAAAAAATATGGAGTTGAGGAGAAATACAATTTTCTTGAGTCGGATATAAAGTGGATAAGATATGAACCAAAGCACAAAATGCTTGCCCTTCACAAAATATACCCGAATGGAATTCACATTCCCGAATTTTTCATTGGGAAGAACATCTTGCATTTACCAACGATGAAGACGCATATCTACACAACGACGACAGGCGCTATGAAAAATGCTTTCGGTGGCTTGCTTAACACAAGAAGACATTACACCCATACTTGGATACACGAGACGCTTGTTGACCTTCTCGCCATTCAGAAGGAAATTCACTCGGGCATATTCGCCTTAATGGATGGAACCATCGCGGGCAACGGACCTGGTCCAAGGACGATGATACCGGTTGAAACGAACTTCATACTTGCAAGCGCAGATCAGGTTGCTATTGATGCTGTTTCGGCAAAGATTATGGGATTTGACCCAATGAGCATAAAATATATCCGCCTTGCTCATGAATCTGGGCTTGGAACCGGCGATCCGCGAGAGATTGAAGTAGTTGGTGATGACATTTCAAATGTGAATTTGAAATTTTTCGTCGGAGATAATGCAGCAAGTAGAGTTGGGGATATACTTTGGTTTGGTCCTTTAAAGGGGATTCAATACATATTTTTTAGGACGCCCCTTGTATATATTTTCGTTTTCGCTTCTTATTTTTATCACGACTTCATTTGGTGGCCACTTAAGGGGAAGAAGATTCAGGAAAATTTGAGGAGAACCTCACAGTGGGGGAAACTTTTTGAAAACTATCCAATGGACTAAAAAATGGAGGTGGTTTTATGAAAATTAAAAGGAGAAAGTTCATCCAACTTTCGCTGGCATTGCCAGCTCTTGGGTATATCGTTAATCAAGAAGAACGAGCTAAGGAATTGGATAAGTTGCTTGAAATTGTCAAGATCAAATACGGTTCTAAACTCAACGATGAGCAGATCAAAATGGTTAAGGAGGACATTGAGGCAAACTTGAAAAGGTACGAGAGATTGTTAAGCTTTAAACTTTCAAATTGGGATGAGCCGGACTTTAAATTTCAAGTTTAAAAAAATTGGGTTTTGCCATGAACGAAAAAGATATCGCTTTTGCGTCAATCCGCCAACTTGCGGATTTGATAAGGAAGAAGAAAATTTCACCAGTTGAATTAACCAAGATTTATCTTGAAAGATTGAAAAAATACGGTGAAAAGCTCGGTGCTGTTGTGACTATAACGGAAGAACTCGCTCTGAAACAAGCTAAGCAGGCTGAGAAGGAAGTTATGTCGGGAAGATATCGTGGACTTTTACATGGCATACCTTTTGGAGTTAAGGACTTGCTTGCGACTAAGGGGATTCCGACGACTTGGGGCGCAGAACCGTATAAAGAACAAGTTTTTGATTATAATGCAACTGTGGTTGAAAGGCTTTATAACGCCGGGGCGATACTTGTGGCAAAACTTGCTATGGTTGAACTTGCTGGCGGTATGGGATATGATGACGCTGATGCATCGTTTACGGGTCCGGGGCGAACGCCATGGAATTTAAATTATTGGAGTGGCGGTTCATCAAGTGGCTCGGGTGCAGCTGTATCCGCTGGACTTATTGCCTTTGCAATTGGTTCGGAAACCTCCGGCTCAATCTTAACTCCATCCGCTTTTTGTGGGATAACTGGGCTTAGACCGACCTACGGACTTGTGAGTAGATTTGGAGCCATGGCTCTTTCTTGGACTCTTGATAAACTTGGTCCAATGTGTAGAAGCGCTGATGATTGCGGGATTGTTCTTTCTGCAATCGCGGGTTATGACCCAAAGGATGAAACAACTGTTAAGTTAAGTTTTGAATACAACAGAAAAACTTTTCCAAGGAAGAAGCCGAAAATAGCCGTTATAAAAGGGACGACGGAAAAGGCGCAACCCGAGGTTAGAAAAAATTTTGAGGACTCTTTGAAAGCTCTGGCAGAATTTGCTGA
>JAPYWO010000114.1 GCA_028276305.1 Candidatus Thermokryptus sp. | reverse complement strand
ATTCGCTCCAACAAAATTTCTCACATCGGCAGAGATGATATTTAAAGAGTCATCTAACATCACAAGATTTGACCTCTTCTTAAGCAGTGATTTAATCTGTTCCAGCAGTTTTTCAAAATTAAGTTCAACCCCTATTCCACCTTGCAATTTCCCCGTTTCAGAAATATCGGGATAAAGTATCAAGAAATGGTAAAAACCTTTCTCATCTCTGAAAAACGAAGATACGCTTGCCTCCCCACGCAGAAATTGAACCCTTTGTGAAATATCAACCCCGATATCATCGGGATAAGAATAAAAAATTTTACCAGAACTCTCAAAGAAAAAGACATTTGAGATCAACTCACCGTATCTTTCTTTCAAATTCCTGATCGTATCTTTGATCTTTTCTGTCTTCATACCCTCTTTCATCAAAAGCCGAACTTTTAAAGCGAAACTCTCAACTTCTCGTTCACTTTCACGAGCGAAAACACTTAAAGCTTTGGCATCCGATGAGAGTTCTTCCAAAAATACCTGCTCTTGAACATCAAATAAAAATCCTGTTATTAATGTTCCCGCAAAAATTATAGTGACGCCGATAAAAACCGCAATAATTGTAAGTCGCCGTACAAAACCCGACTTTACAGCGCCAATATATCTATGTCTATGTTCCTTGACGATAAGCGGAGTGTGGGAAATTAAAATATGAAGAATGTTAAAAGTTAAAAATCCAGCGACGATTACCCCGACCGTTTCAGTAAAAAGAAAAATCCTATCAAGCACTGCATTAGAAAGCCCGGCTCTTAAAGACCAAAGCCATAAATTTGGTTCAAGAAGATAGTAAAATGAAATTACCTTGACGAATCTACTCCTTCTTGGTGCTTTATCGCAAACGATTTTATTTGTGAAAACCGCCTCGCCGAAAATAAAATAAGCGATGAAAAATTGCAGTTGTATCAAAACATAAAAAACATCAGTGAAGACATAAAGGGACTTGCCATACGACCCTGTCAAAAAATAGGGAAGCAAAAATATGACATAAATTAAACCGAAAAGAGCGACCTTTTTAAAAGCGGTGTTCAAATCGCCTATATTTGTAGCTCTGATGAAGAAATTATAAAGCGAGATTGAACCAAGAACAAGCAGAAAACCTCCCGCAAGGTAAAATAAGTGAATTACGACAAGTTCCGAATTAGTGATAATGCCAAATCTTAATGTTATGTAAAATGACACATAAACCCCGATGAGATAAAAAACAGTGGAGAAGAAAAACAGGGATGAACCTGTTCTTCTTCCGGTTTCAGCTGTCAACCTGTAGGAAAGAACAACAAGCGACACAACCGGAAAGAGAACATATAAGAACTCAAGCGATTCGCTTAAAACATTCAATAAATGCGTTTCCACATCATCTCCTTTTTCATTTTTACCTAACCCATCACCATAAAGACCTATTCCGAAATCAAGCTATTTCTGTTCCTGCGGTGTCGCAGCAGGTTGAGATTGAGCTGGTTGAGGAGCAGGAACAGTTACGGGCGGAACCGATTTAGCCCTTTGCTGGATTACGCTTTCCCTGACACTTTCTGGTGTCTTGCCCGGTAAAAAGAACAGGTTGATTATAATTGCGAGCAAAAGAAAAAGAGCACCCAAAGTTATCGTTGCTTTACTTAAAAAATCAGCCGTTCTTCTAATTCCGAAAACAGTTCCAAATCCAGCTCCACCGAACGCACCTGCAAGACCGCCACCTCTTCCTGCCTGAAGCAAGACAAAAATTATCAACAAAACCGCTATAATTATCTCAATCGCAACTAAAACGCTATACATTTAAAAGCCGACATCTTTTGTTTTTACAAATTCAAACGCAGGTTAAATTTAAAGAAAACTTTTTGAATTTTAAAATTATCTCTCACCTCGCTTCAAAATCCTTCCACCGGTTTTCCCGGTCAAACTTCCATCTTTTATCGTTAGGACACCATTCACCCAAAGATGAACGACGCCCTCGGCATATTGATGTGGATTTTCAAAAGTTGCTCTATCCTTGAACTTTTCAAAGTCAAATACGACTATATCGGCATAAAATCCGGGTCTAATCAAACCGCGGTTGAAAAGTTTAAGTCGCCAAGCAGGTAGTGATGTCATTTTTCTTATGGCTTCTTCAAGGGTCAATATGCCCAACTCCTTTACATATCTTGCGATCACCCTCGGAAAAGTTCCATAAGTTCTTGGATGCGGAAATCCCATACCTGGCTTGGCAACTCCGCCATCGCTTGCGTGCATCGTCCAAGGAAAACGAATAATCCTTTGAAGGTCTTCCTCGCTCAACGAATGATAAATCGCCATAGCACCGCCATTTTCAATTATCTCAATGACAAGCTCGGCTGAATTTTCAAAACTTGGCTCAACACCTCTTTCAATCAAAATCTGCGAAAGCGTCTTCCCTTGATATTCAGGTTTCCATCTGCAACTTCCAATTTGGATGTTGTTTGGGTCGCCACTCCCACGATCACTTTTCATATTTTCAATTATCCCTTGCTTTATCAAATTTCTCAACTCTGGATTTTTCAACCTCTCAATTAATTTTTCAACCCCGCCCTCCTGAGCCCAACCCGGAACTAAGACAGTTATTCCAGTATGAGTTGCAGTGTAAGGATACTGATCAAGTGTTATATCAACTCCTTCCTCTTCCCTTGCTCTTTCAATTCGCAGGAGCGTCCTCAAGCTCATCCCCCAATTTGCACGACCGACAATTTTATGATGTGTTATCTGCACAGGAATTTTAGCTTCTTTCCCAATTTTAATGGCTTCCTCCAATGCTTCCATAATTTTGTTTGATTCGCTTCTCATATGCGTTATGTAAATTCCGCCATATTTCCCGGCAACTTTCGCCAATTCAATAATCTCCTCTGTATCGCCAAAAGAACCCGGTGGATAAATAAGCCCTGTTGAAATTCCAAACGCACCTTCCTTCATCGCCTCTTCAACGATCTCCTTCATCCGTTCAATCTCTTCCTTCGTTGCCTTTCTATTTTCCCAACCGATGACTGAATCCCTAACGCTTCCATGCCCGCCAAAAAAGCCGATGTTAACTCCAAGCTGTAATTTCCCGAATTCTTCAAAAGAAATTCTTAACGGAAGAGGCGAAGAACCATCATTTCCCTCCATCACAGTTGTAACGCCCTGTCTTAGAAGATTTTCCATAGTTGGTTCAAAAACCAAACCACCTCTGGCGTGCGAATGTATATCAATAAAACCTGGAGCAAGATATAAACCTTTTGCGTTGATGACTTCCTTCGCCTTGTTCTTATCAAGTTCGTACCCCACCTCTACAATCTTGTCCCCCTTTATTGCAACATCGCCGATAAACCATGGAGCACCTGTCCCGTCAATTATCCTCGCATTTTTTATGAGATAATCATACTCGTAAGATTGTGAGAGGAGAGACAAGGAAAGTGAAAAAAGAAGGGACAAAACCTTTTTCAGCATGATTTAAAAACTTTTTATTTTTGATCACGCTACTGTTGATAATACTTCAAAGGATTTGGCTCAACTTTACACTCTTCGGCTATCAAAAGGTTTGAAATTTTGCCTTTATCCCTAAGCTCAAAAAGGCGAGGGACAAGTTTATCGCGTAGCTCAATCGGCGTGATTGGATTTATGTAAATGTTCGTCCCTCCTTCAAATCCCGCAGGGACATTTATTCTCCACTTTATCAAGATATGCCAAGGCATTTTATAGACGGAATCAAAAGGTGTGTAATACCATTCCTCATTGCAAGGGATTTGATTCCCCATCGCTGAGTGAATTGCGTGGACAAGATCGCTCATATCGCGGAGTTCTTTATCGCTAACTTCAAAAGGTCGCCCAGCTTTTGACTTTGAATAGATGGCGATTGTTGGAAAACGATGCCCAAAACCAGCAAAAGCAATCGCATTTTCATTTTCAGCAAAAACAAGATTATGATAACCCGCGAAATTCACAGCATACTCATTATAAACATTCGGATTTTCCCTAACCATTGCAATTTGTCTTTCAATTGTCGCTCCCCAACCATCAAGTCCAACGAGCTGTTTATGAAGATGATCAAAAGATGCTCCCGCTGGTCTTAACCAATTCTGAAACACAGCGATATATCTGACATAACGATTTGTTTTCATTATATCAACCATCGCATCAATCGTAAACTTAAAATACCAATAATGTTCCTCCTGGGTCAATTCCCCCGATGAACACAGATCGCTCGTCCATTTAGCCCCGTCAATATAGTGCCTGCGGGCAATTATCAATTCATGACATCCACCGAAAAAACTATCAGCCATTTTTATCTTTTCATCAGTGGGCATTGAGTTAATCTCCTCCGGCGTCTTCCCCATCATGCGAAGTTTATAATGGATCAAATCAAGGACATGTTTCATTCCAGCTGGATTTTCAAGATAAAGATTTCGCCAATTCTCTTTTTCCTTCGTGAATTTGTATTCGTAATTTTTCCGCCAATAATCAAGCGTAACAATCTCAAACAAATTCCCAACCCTTCTAAACTCCGCAACACTATCAAAGTACTTATCAGGCGGTAGATAATCTATCCTTTTGTAACTTCCATCCGGAAGCTTAACAAGCCGTGACTTCTCAGGTGGTGTCTCGTAATATCTCTTTTGACAAAATGAGCAATAGTCCTCAACTGGATGAACCTCAAGCGGTTTAGCCGTCTCTGGGACCTCATTTGTTATCGGCTTATTGTTTCTTCCTGGAACAGACCAAACCTCGCTCTCCGTAAATGGATTTATCTGCTTGACCGTTCCATCGGGCATTATAAGATAAAGCGGTTTCATAAAAAACGAATCTCTTTATTTGTCCAAAGCGATGTCAATTTAATCTGCGAAGTCAAAAAATGCAAATAAAAAACTATTGAAATTCAATCAATCGGCTCATTCCCAATGCCCTTTCGCCTCATCAAGCGTTCTATTTCTTCAATCGTTTTAGGTGCATCCGATGATAAAATAATGCAACCATCTTTTGTAACGAGGACATCATCCTCAATTCTAATACCGATGTTCCAGTATTTCGGGTCGCAATCAGAACCCGCTGGAATGTAAATTCCTGGTTCAATCGCTATAACCATTCCCGGCTCAAGATTCCCGGGAACGCCGATGTCGTGAACATCAAGCCCGAGATGATGTGCGACACCGTGCATGAAATACTTCGTTGCGTCGTTTTTGTCCTTTATTATGCCAAGTTTAACCAAACCCTCAGCTATAACATCACGAGCTTTGAGCTGAAGGTCAATAAAGCTTACACCGGGGCGAACCAATTTTATCGTTTCTTCTTGAGCCCTTAAAACTATCTCGTAAATCTCCCTTTGCTCAGGTGAAAATTTACCATTAGCCGGGATTGTCCTTGTGACATCAGCACAGTAATTATGATATTCAGCACCGATATCTACTACTATCAAATCCCCATCCTTTATCTTTTTCCTGTTTGAACTATAATGAAGTATGACGGAATTTTCGCCCGAACCGATGATTGATGGGAAAGCGGTATATTCAGCTCCAAGTTTCGTAAAAACATATTCAGCAACAGCTTGAAGCTCATACTCATACATCCCTGGCTCGCAAGACATCATAATTTGTCTGTGCGCCTTCGTCGTTATGTTGACGGCTTTCTTTATAAGTTCAATCTCCTCCGG
>JAPYWO010000113.1 GCA_028276305.1 Candidatus Thermokryptus sp. | reverse complement strand
TCAAAATCATAAAACCGTATGAAAATTTTATCCTTCGTGTCGCGGATGTTTATGATTCTTTCCTCGTTCTGGATGATTTTGTCGTAGTTTAAAATTTGAACTATTAACAGCCCGCCTTTTTTCAGTGCGTTGTGGAAATTTCTCAGCGCAAGTAAAAGGTCTCTTTCGTTTAAGAGGTGAGGCAAGGTGTTTCCAAGGCAAATGACGAGGTCAAATTCATCTTTGAATTTGTCTTTCATCCGAAGAAAATCAAGCGTTTCAAATTTTGCTGTTGAGCCAAAATTTTTTGCAAGTTCCTCCGCTTTAGCGATCATCCCCTCAGAGATGTCAATGCCGACGACATCAACGCCAAGTTTTGATAGAATTATTGAGTGAATTCCTACACCGCAACCCGCATCAAGGCACTTTTTGACATCCTTTTCAAGGATAATTTTTTCAAAAACTTTAATTTCGCTTTCAATTCTGCTTGAAAGTTCAATCATATCAGCATATTCAGATGATAATTCGTCGTAAAATTCCGATGCTGTTTTGACATTTTCTTTTGCTTCAAATCCACCGTTCTGGGTCAAGGTAATTTTCTTTTTTCTTGAAAAATCGTTTGTTTTTTAATATATTTGAAACGAAGTAATTTTAAAAATTAATTTGCGATGTCAAACATGTCAAAGTTAAGGTCAATTTTAGTTTTGTCGGTTTTCGCTTTTGTTTTAATTTACATATCGGTAACTGGCTTCCAGTGTGCAAGCGCTGAAGTCACTGGGGCTAAGGTTTACATGCAAAGGCAGGATTGGGTTAATGCAGAGAAGCAATTATTGAAGGAGGTTGAAAACAATCCCAAAAATGACGAAGCATGGTTTTTGCTTGGATATGTCAGGGGTGAGCAAAAAAATTACAAAGGGATGCTTGAAGCGTTCAATAAGTCGCTTGAAATTTCAAATAGGTTTGAAAAAGACATAGCAAACTTTAAATTGAAATACTGGGTTGATAACTTCAATGCTGGGGTTGTTTATTTTGGGAGATTTCAAAACAATCGCGATTCCGTTCAGTATATTGAGAAAGCGATTGAGGCGTTCAAGACCGCAACGATGATCATCCCAGATAGCGCTTCCGCTTATAAGAATCTCGCTTATAGTTACCTTTCAAAGGAAGATATCTCATCCGCAGTTGAACCATTGCAAAAGGCAGTTGAACTTTCAAAGGAAAAGGATATTGATGCAATGAAGATGTTGGGGAAGATTTATTATGATTATGCATATCGTCATACGATTAAATTTGAAGACCCTGAAAACAGGAAGAGCATAAGCGTTGGGGTTAATGCAGATGTTGTGAGGTCGGCGTTAGGTAATCCCGATGTTGTGAATGTAATTAAGCAAGAACAGCCCCAGCCGAAAGGGAAAAAACCAACGCGGACAGCACCGCCACAGCCAAAAGTTGAAAAATGGATCTATCAAAAATACGGGCTTACAATTGAGCTTGAAAACGATGTCGTTAAGTCAATTACTTACGCTGGACAAACATATCAAGAGGGAAGCGTGTCTGTGGTTTTGGATTCAACCGAATTCTATGCTGCAAGGGAATGGTATGACAAGGCAATAGACATGTTTAACAAGGTTAGAAATCTTGATCCAAGCGATGAAGAAACGCTTGCGTTTCTTTCAAACGCTTATATAAACGCTGGGAGAAGCGATGAGGCGCTTGAGGCATTTCGTTCATCAGTTGAAGCTCACCCCGAGAACAAGTACTTCCATTATAACTATGGTGTTTTGTTGCTCAGGGCGGAAAGATTTGAGGAGGCGATAAAAGAATTTAAATCAGCAGTTGAAATTGATCCGAATTATAAAGAGGCAATTTATAACCTTGGTGCTTCATATGTCAATTGGGGGGTCAAATTAAAACAACAATCAGAGGACCTTGCATTAAAGCAAAATCTTGAAGAGCAGAAAAAATATGAAGACATGGCGAAGGAAAAATTCAGACAGGCACTGCCTTATCTTGAGAGATTAACGGAGCTTGATCCGAACGATGTTTTCATTTGGGATTTAATTGGAAAGATTTATGCGAATCTTGGAGATGTTGAGAAAGCAGAAGCAGCTTTTAAGAAAGCAGATGAGCTGAGGAATAAGAAGTGAAAATCTTTGGGCGGGTGATTTTTTCGCCCGCCCAATTTTTATAAAAAATGTGGGGTTGAAAATGGGATTTTCAACTGATGCAATCCATTGGGGACAAAAACCAGATAAAGAATCGTTCTCGGTCATACCGCCGATATATCTTGCTACAACCTACGCCCGTAAATTTGATGAAGACGCTCCCTTTGTTTATTCTCGGACGCAAAATCCGAACAGGAAAATGCTTGAAGAAAACATCGCTAAACTTGAAAATGGGAAATACGGTTTCGCTTTTTCATCAGGTGTCGCTGCTGTGACGGCGGTTATGCAACTTCTTAAACCAGGAGATCATGTCATCACAACGAAGAACATTTACGGGGGGACATTGAGAGTTTTTAAAGAGACGCAAAAGTGGGGGATAAAATTTTCATTTGTTGATATGACACAGGTTGAAAATGTTGAACGAGAACTTAGAAGCGAGACGCGGTTGATTTTCGCCGAGACCCCTTCAAATCCTTTCCTTTATCTTACTGATTTGAAAAAATTGGCTGAGATTCGCGACGCATTTAATAAGGAAATTTTGATCGCGGTTGATAACACTTTCATGACGCCTTATTTACAAAGACCTCTTGAGCTTGGTTGCGATTTAGTCATACATAGCAGTACGAAATTTTTAAACGGACATAGTGATGTTGTCGGTGGCATTGTTGTGACGAACCGAGATGAGCTTCAAAAACCGCTTTGGTATATACAGCGTGCTTTTGGTGCTGTGCCAAGCCCGTTTGATTGCTGGCTTCTTTTAAGGTCAATCAAAACGCTAGCTGTCAGAATTAAACAACACTGTTCAAATGCTAAAAGGATAGCGATTTTCCTTTCAGTTCATCCCAAAGTTAAGAGGGTCTTTTACCCTGGGCTACCTTCTCATCCGCAATATGAGCTCGCACAAAAACAGATGAAAGATTTCGGCGGTGTTATAACGATAGACCTTGGTTCAAGAGATAATGTCAAAAAATTTGTTGAAAATTTGAAAATTTTTACACTTGCTGAATCACTTGGGGGAGTTGAAAGTTTAGTCAATCATTCCTGGAGCATGAGCCATTCATCAGTCCCAGAGGAAGAAAAAAGAGAGCTTGGACTTACGGAGGGAATAGTGAGATTGTCCGTTGGAATTGAGGATGTTGAGGATTTGATATCTGACCTTGAACAAGCGCTTGAAAAAATTTGAAACATTAATTCAAACCATTCCGTCAAACCATTCAAAAAATAAATTTCAGGCAAAACTATGAGGAGATTTTTTATCATTTCACTTGTGCTTTTATTTTCAATTTCTGCTTTTTCTCAAAGACCGAGGTTTTATTACAAGTCACCAACCCCGCCACCGGAACATTTCACCAGAGATAGAACTTACGATGTCATACACATCAAGCTTGAATTAAATCTTGATGAGAAACAAAAAACGGTTGACGGCAAGGTTACGACAAAATTTGCGCCTTTGCGATCCAATTTAAACGAATTTGTTCTTGACGCTGCTGAGATGAAAATAAAGAGAGTTTATTTACCCGATGGAAGAGAATTAAGGTTTTACTTTGATACGCTCGCACAGAAGTTAAAAATTTATCTTGACAGATCGTATTCGTTCAAGGACACCCTCTCTGTGATTGTTGAATATTTCGTTTCAAATCCACGCAAAGGTCTGTATTTCATCCAGCCGGATTCAGCTTATCCGGATAAGCCGTATCAAATATGGTCGCAAGGGGAGCCCGAGGATAATCATTATTGGTTTCCGTGTTATGATTTCCCGAACGATAAAGCGACGAGCGAGCTAATAGCGACGGTGAAGAAAAATTTCGTTGTGATTTCAAACGGAAAACTTTTATCGGTAAGTGACGACGCTAAAAAAGGTTTAAGGACATATCACTGGTATATGGATAAACCACATTCAAGTTATTTGATTTCAATTGTTGTTGGTGAGTATGTTAAGCTTCAGGATTACTATCTTGACATTCCGCTTGAATACTATGTGTATAAGTCAAATGCAAAGTACGCCAAACTTTCATTTGAAAAGACGCCCGATATAATGAAGTTTTTCTCTGAGAAAATCGGCTACAAGTACCCTTATGACAAATACGCCCAAACGATAGTTGAGGACTTTGTTTACGGTGGGATGGAGAACATAACTGCGACGACTTTGACAAGCTCAACGATACACGATGAAAGAGCTCATCTTGATGTATCAAGCGATGGACTTGTGGCGCATGAAATGGCTCATCAATGGTGGGGTGACCTTTTGACCTGCAGAAGCTGGGAACATGCTTGGTTGAACGAGGGCTTTGCTACTTATTTCACCGCACTTTATTTTGAATACGCCAAGGGAAAGGATGAATTTCAATTTAATGTTTACAATATGCAAAGAAGTGCAAGATTTGCTGATATGACGAATAAAAAGCCGACCGTTTGGAACAGATATTTTGACCCGACAGATGTTTTCGGACCGCACATTTATCAGCGTGGTGGCGCGATTCTTAACATGTTAAGATTTGTCCTTGGAGATGAACTTTTTTGGAAAGCGATAAATTACTATGCGCATAAATATGCTTTTCAAAATGTTGAGACGAACGATTTTAAAATCGCAATTGAAGAGGCGACTGGATATAACTTGAAATGGTTCTTTGACCAGTGGCTTTATAAAGCTGGATATCCCATCTTTGAGGTCAAGTATTCATATGATGATTCAAAGAAACTCCTCAAACTTGAAGTTGAGCAAATTCAACCGGGCGATTCTTTAACCCCAGAAGTTTTTAAAACACCGGTTGATGTTGAGATAGCAACGAAAAGTGAGAGGAAAACTTTTAGGATTTTCATTGACAAAAGGAAAGAAACTTTTGAATTTGAAGTCAGCGATAAACCGTTGATGGTTATTTTTGACAAGGGGAATTGGATTTTGAAGGAGTTATACTTTGACAAGTCAAAAGATGAATTGATTTATCAAGCGCAAAATGCGAGCGAGATGATAGACCGTCTTGTTGCGGTGCAGGAACTTGGGAAAATGTCAAGCGACCCCGATGTAGTTGAGCTTATGAAGAAGATAAGCAGAAGCAATGAGTTTTACGCCGTAAGGCAAGAAGCGATAAATAATCTTGGAAAATTAAAAGATGAAGATGTGGCGAAATTTTTAATTGAACTTTATAAAGATGAAGGCGATTCAAGAATTAGGAGAAGTATAGTTGACGCTTTGAAAAATTTCAAGTTTAACTTCGTCGTAAGTTTTTTAAACGATGTCGTAAAAAGTGAAAAGAGTTATTATGTGATTGCGTCTGCAATTAATTCTCTTGTGACTGTTGATTCGGTAAATGGAATGAGGTATATAAAGAATGCGCTTGGTATGGATTCTCATCAAGAGGTCATAAGGACTACCGCTTTGAGAAGGTTAAGTGATATGAAGAATACGAAGTTTGAAAAAGAGGCGGTTGACATTTTAAAAAGATACTCAATGCGTGGGAATCATCCATCAGTTCGCATAACAGCGATTTCAACGCTTTCTCTTTTCGCTGATAA
>JAPYWO010000112.1 GCA_028276305.1 Candidatus Thermokryptus sp. | reverse complement strand
AAATTAAACCCGAAGTGAAAAAGCCACCAGTTGGCGTTGGGGAACATTATTTCATTGAGAAGGGGGAAATCCACGGGTTCGCACTTGTCAAAGATGGAAAGGTCGTGCATTTATTTGTCGGAGTTGAGCGGGCTTGAAATTTAAATACATTGCTTACGACTTTCTGCAGAAGAATTCAATCCAATTTCTTGCGAACGGATTTAAATTTGTGTCTTTTTCTTTCGCCATAGTTATAACTGCCTTGACTGCGAATTTCAATGCGTCGCTTTTCTGTTGGAGTGTAAATTTTTCTGTGTCTTCCATGTCAATGAAGACGCCATGTATAAAAGCATCGTATTCGCTTATTGCGAGCATTGCTTTTTCGCTTAGCTCAACCCTTACGATTTCAATTTTTTCAACCTTCAGACCTGACTTTTCAATTTTTGACTTATAATCATCAACGGAAAGTATTTCAAAGGGTTGGGCGTTTTTGTCTCTTTTTTTGCCGAGGTATTGGAAAGCGTAAAGTTTGAGCAATCCCCAGTATTTCACAGTGTCCTGTGTGTACGACTCTTTCGTGAAGGTTGAATTGATGAAAAGTTTCCCGCCTTGTTTTAAAGCGCTTGAAATTGCATCAAGTGAATCCTGCTTCGCTTTGTCGGTTGGGATTTCGTGTATTGCGTTGCAGAAATAAACTATGTCTACACTTTCAGAGGGGATGAAATTTAAAATTTCCTGGGCGTACGATTCAAAAAATTCAATTTTTGTCTCGCTGATTTCTTTGATTTTGTTCCTTGCTATTTGAATTGACGCTGGATTTGGGTCAATGCCGATGATTTTACATTTTCTCCCGTTGACTTTTTTGACGAGGATTGATGTCACGAGCCCTGTTCCGCAGGCGATGTCAAGAATTGTCGGCTCGTTTTCAATTATTTCAATCGGGAATGTTTTATCAACGAATTTTTCATTGACTTCTTGATATTCCCTTTGTTCGCTGAACAGGTCAAAGTTGAAGAAAGCTCTTTCTTCTTGTGTCGTCTGGAATTGTGGTTTTGGATTTTGCATCGTTTTACACCTTTTTATTTCAAAGCCATTTTTTGATGATAACAAATTTTGGGATATTTAGCAAATGGGGAGGAAGTTTTTGAAGAAAATTTCTCTGATTCTTCTCTCCCCTTGCGGGAGAGAATAAAAGTGAGGGGTGTTGTTAAGTCCTTTCTTTTCTTCTCTCTTCACTCCGCAGGAGAGGGTTAGGGTGAGGGGTGCTGTTAAATTTTATATTTTTTATTCCCCCTTCAAAAAAAATCAAAAAGCTCTTGACAATGAAGTTTGATTTTATTATCTTTCCTGTGAGAATTGGAAGAAGTGGCTTTGCGCTTCGTTTGATTTTTTAGTTTGAGCGATTGTTAAGGCGAGGGTTGAAAGTTGGGAAAGAATGTAAAAACAAAAATAAATTGGAGGAAAAAGCCATGAGGAGAATTTTATTTCTTCTGGGGGTTGTTTTAACTGCGGTCTTAACCGCAAGTGCCCAAGTCAGCCCGGATTATATTTTTGGTAATGATATGGGTAATGGTTGGAGCTGGACAACCGGAACACAAGGAACGCCAAGTTTAGGGGGTTCTTTTAAATGGCAATTCCAAGCAAGCGCTACGGGGAATCAATACTTTAAATTTGGTGAAACATCTAGCAATGCTGATGGTTCTGGCTTCTGGTATGTGGGTTCAGGTGGGGATGTTCAATATCCAGGCGGTGGTAATTGGGGAGATAAATGGACTGCTTATTATCACGCAAATATGGGAGAAGCTGGCGCTTTTTATTTCTCAGTAACAAGTGGAAATTACTATGTCATAAAAGCAAAAAAACAATCTGGTAATGATGCTGATTTTGCTGTGTTTTGGAACGATGCTGCGCCTGTTACTATAACTTCTGTGACGAGGACGATTTCGGGAACAATACTTTATGTTGATGTAACTTTGAGCGGGACAAAGTCAACTCAGGAGAAAGTTTGGGTAAGATATTCAACAAATAACTGGGCATCAAGTAATACAGTAGAAGCAGATAATAATGTAAGTGGAAATACCTGGAGAGCTACGATAAATTTAAATAGTGGTGACTTTGTTTCGTATTACGCTTTTACGACATTAAATTTAACCACTGCACCAGCTGAAAGTGATGCGGATTTTTATACGATCAACTATAACAATAATAACGGTGTAAATTATACTGTCCAGATAGGACCCTTAAGCGGTGATTATTACATTCCACAAGGAAGTAATGCAAAAGGATATTCTTCATTGGCATCTGCAATTCAGAATTTAAATGAAAATGGTGCGTCAGGTACAGTGAGATTTTTGATTGATGATAATTTGAATGAAACAGGAGCAAATTTGAGAATTTACAGAACGGATTTAAACGCAACAAATAATCTCATTATCAAACCAGCTCCAAGCAAGACGCCAACTATTACAATAACAGGATGTAATACATCTGGATCAACAGCTTATGCTGGTTTAACAATTGATAATACAGATTATGTTACAATTGATGGTTCTAATACAGAAGGTGGTACAACAAGGGATTTAACTTTTAGAATGGCAGATGGAACAAATGGAAGGATTGTAATTCAATTATATGAGGACGCTGATTTCATTACGATTAAGAATGTTAATATTTTTTACAATCAACCACCCGCATCAACAACTTCTTCAAGGGGAATTTATGCGAATGGTTTAGCAGGTGGTGCTTCTGATTCTGTGATTGTAGAAAATTGTCAAATTGGTGATGGAACTTATAATCCAAATTATGCTGTATCAATAACCGGTTATGGAACTAGCCCAATTTATGCATCAAAAATTTACATAAGAAATAATCTACTTTATGGTAGATTAAGAACAATTTACTTTTACTATGCTGGGAAGAGCGGGACTTATTCAGAAATAAGCGGGAATATAATTAGATGTAATGTTGCGCCACCTTCGGGGAATGTTGTTTGGGGCATTTTGTTTAATTATTACAATGGGCGTATTGATATTTATAAAAATAAATTAGATACATTAGTTTCTGCAAATTCAGGTACAGAAGGAGTATATGGTATCGGTACATTAAATGGACAAACCGGCGTAGAAATTAATATATATAATAACTTTTTGGGTGGTGCGTTCAATCATGCAGGGTCAGGAACACCTGCTGGTATTGATGTAATTTCATTTCAAGATACGCCATCTGGAACTGCAAATGTTTATTATAATACTGTAATTTTAAACAATATGACGAAAACAGCAAGTGGAAGGATGACTTGTATACGACTTTATAGCGCAGCTGGTTCATGGGTGAATAATGTAAAAAATAACATTTTTATAAATCGCAAAACTGGAACCTCTAAGGCATATTGCATTTATATGGGACAAATAGGAGGAACAGTGAGTTTTGATTATAATCTTTATTATTACGATGATGTTGATAGCGCTAATATAGGTTACTGGGGTGGTAATAGAAAAACACTTAGTGATTGGCAAACAGCAAGTGGTCAGGATTTTAATTCAGTTTCAAAAAATGTGACATTTGTCTCAGCAACAGATTTACACCTTGCAAGTCCGTCAGATAGGGACCCAGAGCTTGTTGGTACGCCGATTTCTGGAATCACAACCGATATAGATGGAGATACAAGACATTCAACTTATCCGTTCAAAGGTGCAGATGAAGGGGCTGTCCCGGTTGTATCGGCGCAGAAGGTGTTTGACAATGGTGGCACTTCAACCACTCCAGGAACAAGCAATTATCCTGTCTTGAAAGTCAGATTTACAACTGACGCACAATGGGCGAAGATTTCGGGCTTGACAGTGAAAAAATTCGTGAATGTTTCAGGTAGAACACTTGCAGATGGTGAAGTGACTTTGAATGTATATAATGATGCGAATGGAAATAATATAGGTGAGTCAGCTGAATTACTTGGTTCTGCATCATTTAGCGGTAATTCTGTATCCATTAACTTTACTGAACAAACAGTTACAACAACTGGACTTGATATATTGCTGACGATAGATGTTTCAGCAACAGCTGATCCATCGCATTGGGTTGCTTTGAAGATTGAGTCACCGGACGATGTTAATGTGACTTCACCAGCGGATAAGTCAACCGCAAACTACCCGATTCAAAATGTTCAAGACATTTCTCTTCCAGTACAAGTTGCAAGTGTTTTGGCTAATGTGAGTGGTAGGGATGTGAGAATAAAGATAAAGACACAGACGGAGCCTGATGACTTCCTCGGATTTAATGTCTATCGTAGTAGAGATGGGGAGAACTTCGTTATGGTTGGTTCGTATGAGAGCGTTTCAAGTTTGAGAGCCAAGGGTAATATGGCTTACGGCGGTGAATATGAGTTTGTGGATAAGGGATTGAACTCTGGAAGGTATCAATACAAGATAGAGGCGGTTAGTAGGAGTGAAAAGAAATTTGTCGGTGATGTGATAAGTGTTGAGGTGGGTGTTCCGAAGGGATATGCTTTGCATCAGAATTATCCGAATCCGTTTAATCCGGTGACGGTGATAGAGTTTGAGACGCCTGAGGCGGGATATGTTTTGATAGAGCTTTACAATAGCGTGGGTCAGAAGGTGAGGGATATATTTGCTGGAGAATTGCCAGCTGGGTATCATAAGGTTAGGTTTGATGCAAGTGGTCTGTCAAGTGGTGTTTACTTCTACAGGATGAGCGCTGGTAAGTTTAATGCTGTGAGGAAGATGGTGATAATGAAGTGATGAGTTGAGTTTTTCGGTTTTATTTAAATCCTCCCCTTTGCGGGGAGGATTTTTTATTTTTCAAGTATCGGCGAAGCTGTCAAAAATTATGGCACACAGAAAAGGAATTTAACAACACCCCTCACTTTTGTTCTCTCCCGCAAGGGGAGAGAAGGAAGGAAAGAAAATGATTTTAACGGCAACTCTCACTTTAATTATTTCTCATTGGGAGAGAAAGGGAAAGAAAGTTAAAAAAATTTCTTCAAGGGCTTCCTCCCCATTGACGGGGGAGGATAGAGGTGGGGGTGAAAAAATTAACAGCGCCCCTTACTTTTGTTCTCTCCCGCAGGGGGAGAGAAAAAATTGAGAGAATTTTATTTAATCAAAAGCGTCTTTTTTGTTTGAATTGATTTAGGGGCTTTTAAAGTATAGAAATAGACACCGCTTGGTAAGTCGTTTGCGTCAAAATTAACCTTGTATTTTCCGGGTTCAAGATTTTGATCAATCAGTGTTTTAACTTCACGACCGAGGATATCATAAACCGCAAGCTTGACATGGGACTTCTCCGGGATTTCAAATGTAATAATCGTCGTTGAGTTAAACGGGTTTGGATAATTCTGATGTAATACGAAGTTTTGGGGGATCGGTTCTTTTTCAAAGTTAGCAGTTGTTATCTTACCGCCACGCTGTAAGTCGTCAAAATAAATTTCACCTTCTAAATCCGCTCCACGAGTTTGTCTTAAAACAATGCTGTGGAATTGTTTGTTCGTCCCAGGGACAGATGAAATCGGATATGATATAAATTTCCATCCATACCAATTTACAGGTCCGAGGTTTACGATGTAATTGTCGGGATTATAAAACCAAAATTCAAGTTGGTTACCGCTCAAGTCACCATAAATCCACAGACCGATATTTCCATCGGCGTCTGTGACATTTGGTTTTGAAGAGTTG